>JBJERD010000113.1:0-23661 GCA_051882095.1 Oscillospiraceae bacterium | reverse complement strand
ACTCCCAAGCCGAATTGAGCTTGTCAAAATCAATGCCTTCCATAGACCTGCCGTAGAAATCAACATACCCCTTAGCATAAAGTCCGCACATTATCTCCACAAATCTTCCCGGCTCGTCAAGACAGATTATACCCGCTCTGTCGGCGGTTATATCGGCATACTTCACCCATTCGATAAGCGAGCATACCAGCTGATTGCTTACCCCCTGCTTATACGAGCGCTCGACAGGCAGATAAACGTTTCTGTTGTAATTAAGATAAGTAAAAGCCCAGTTGAACACCGCATGGTTGTTCTGTATCTTTCCGCATTCGCAGCCGATGAGCGCCGTAAGCTGGTCTGAATCGCACAGCTTTACAAGAGCGTCGGTAATAACGATACACGGTTCGATTATATCGCTTGCCACCGAATATATCAGCGGCTTTTCAACATCGTCCCTCACGAAAACGATAGGCAGATTAAGCTCAAGTCTTTCCGCACACTTCTTTACGATCTCAAATATCTCGGGATATTTCAGCGCTCCCGCCTGATTGCATTTCAAAAACAAATGCTTTGCCTCGGCTGAAATATCGTTTGTATTAATAGCCTTTGCAAGCTTTCCCCAGCCTGCAAGACCCGTTATTTTCTGTCTTACGGCAAAATCCGAATCAAAGGCGTAGTCAAGCTGTCCGCCCACCACATGATTCTGAAAAGAGCGTGTATATGCGTTAAGATATGAGCGGAATCCCGTGTCTATCTGCAAAAGCGGATTGACATTCTCATTAGATTCACTCATTCAAGTACCTCCTTAAAATAATTATGCGCATAACTCTGCGTATCCGTTATGCTCCAGACCGGCAGCAAACGGGAACAGGCGCAGAAGGTCAGCTTTCCATATCCTCGGAAAGCACCTTTCTTACAGCGTATGCGTCGGAAACGATAGAGCTTGCAGATTCCGCAATGGTGTGCAGACGCTCCATTTCTCTTTCCGAAATGCTGCTCTTTTCCGCTTTGAGCGCATTCAGATTGTCGAGAGTTTCCTGTGTGTCACGGAGGATTATTTCCGTCTCGTTTTCGATCTTGCTCTTCAGTCCCTCAAAAGCAGAGAACACCTGACGGCGAACCGCTTCGGTAAAGTCGTTGTTCAGCTTCATCTCGTGGAACTGCTTCTTCACCTGAGTCTTGAAGTTGGTCTTGTATTTGTCTATTCTCTCCTTGACAAGTATCTTGTCTACCGCAAAGTTTGCAGAGAAAGTACCTGCAAGACCGGCTATAGCCATAAGGCAGAGTGTTGCCGGAAGAGCCGCAGTTATACCCAGCACTCCCGTAAAGAACATAGCAGTATAGAATGTAGCATAGAAGCCTGCAAAGCCTGTAACTCCGCCCAGCAGAGCGCCTTTGAGACCCGCCTCACGGAAGCCTATGAACAGTCCGCCCACGCCGAATGAGCCCAGAGCCGCACCGATACCCTTGTCGATACCGCTGCCGTTCTTTGAAACTCTGTCCGAAATGGTGAACATCTCCTGTATTCTTGCAACAGACTGGAAGAACTCGTCCTCAAAGCCCTGCAAACGCTCGGTCTCAACGCTTATCGCAACGTTGATGGAGTTCTGTATCTGCTCGCAGATAAGCTGAGCCTTAGCCTCAATGCTTTCCTTTATCTTGTCGGTCAGCTTGGCTGTTACCATTTTAAGCTGATCCTTCTTGAAATCGTCCGAAGACATCTGGAAGTTGTCGATAACGTCCATAGCCGCCTGCTCGATGTTTGTCCAGTAGCTGTCAAGCACAGGCTGCAGATCTGAGAACACCTTGTTTGCGGCGTCGTTTATCTTTACAAATTCCTGACGCTTTTTATTTCTGATATCGTCTATCTCGCCGATAGCCTTTTCATACTTCTCCATAAACTCGTCGTTAGCCATCATAAGAGCGTTTTCCTGCATAACTACCGAGCGGAGTATCTCAGTACCCGAATTGGTTATCTTATTGGCAAGTATCTGGAGAGCGATAACACCTCTCTCCTTGGTGAGCATAGTTTCCAGAGCCTTTTCAAACTCGGGGAAATTACTCTCTTCAAGCAGCTGAGGGTCTTCTATCTTCTTGGCGGTCAGGGCTCTCTTGGCATAAAGACCTATAACTCTTGGCGTACCTATCTTTCTCTTATAGACAGCAAACTCCCTGCTGTCCTCGCCCATGACCTTTTTAGCCTTGTCCATTACATATTTAGTGATACGGCTTCTTACCGTTTCAACTATCTTATTCTCGTCCTCCTGCGAAAAAGTACCGAAGCAGTTTACAACGAAAATAATTCTTCCCACGTCGGAGGTCAGCATCTTCTTTTCAAGAAAATCCTTTTCAAACTGTGAGAACGGCGAATTTGCGCTGATAACGAAAACGGCAGCGTCTATTTTCGGCAGAATGGAAAGTGTAACGTTAGTCATCTGCTCGTCGTCGTTAAGACCCGGAGTGTCGATGATATCAACGTTATTCTTGCAGAAAGCGGTATCGTAATAAACGGTAGCCTCCTTGACCGTCTCGGCTCTTTCCTCCGACTCGCTGGTCAGCTTGGTAACATAGTTCTCCAGCTGGTCGATATCCACCTTTTCGCTGGTGCCGTTTTTATACTCCACCTGAACATAAGGCTCTTCGCTGTATGTAACTCTGTTGAGCGTAGCGGTAGCCGGCAGAACGTCGGCAGGAAGCACCTCCTGTCCCAGCAGCGCATTGATAAGAGTAGATTTTCCTCTTTTGAATTCTCCGACGATAGCGACCTCAAAGTGATCGTCCTCGGATTTTTCGATAGTTTCCCTTATAGACTGGGCAGTATTGACCAGAGAGATCTCCTCGCTCAGTCTTAAAAGCTCTTTCAGATTTCCGGTCAGATTCCGGACAGTTTCACGGTAGCCGGCATAGCTTCCGTAATCAATTTGCTTTTCCATTTCAGACCTCCAGTCCCATGCAGGCAGCACAGGTTAATTTTCTGTGATCGCAAGCCGATGACTTTTTATATCTTTATCATCAGGCTCAAATCGTCCAAACGTTTGCCGCAAAATTAATACACAATCACGCAACTATAGCATTATACATTATGAATTATATCATATTTCTTTTTAAATAGTCAATAATTTGTACAAACAAATCCAAAAAATTACCCTTTTGCACAAAACGAAAGCGCAATTTCAATGCACAATGCACAATTGTTTCAATTGACAATTGACAGTTGACAATTGTCAATTAAGGTGTTCGCTGCGCTCACGGATTTTTTATTTGGCTTTCCGCAATTTCTGTAGGGGACGGCGTCCTCGACGTCCCTATGCTTTGTTATTACATGACAAAAACAGGCTGTTGCACGCAGCTGAAAACTCAAAGAATTACGGCGTAAACCGTAGGGGTCGATGCCTACATCGACCCGTTTCTCTGCATTTTTTCAGACCGTGCAACAGCCCTTTTTGTCATGCAATAACAAATATAAAAATCGGTGAGCGCAGCGAACACCTTAATTGTGCATTGTCCATTGTCAATTGTCAATTGACACCGGTATCGTGACCGTTATCTCAGTGCCCTTGCCGGGTTGGCTATCAATGGTTATGTCGCCGTTGTGATAAGCAACAATGTGCTTGACTATGGAAAGTCCCAGACCCGTGCCGCCCGTCTGCTTTGAGCGGCTCTTGTCAACACGGTAAAAACGCTCGAATACTCTTTCCTTGTCCTTGGCAGCTATGCCTATGCCGTTGTCCCTGACTTTGATAACTGCGTTGTCGCCTTGCCTGCCCACCTCTGCCCATACCGAGCCGCCTTCGTTGTTGTATTTTACGGCGTTGTCCATAAGGTTCAGCAGAAGCTCGGTCATGTAGCTCTGATTGCCGTGAATGATAACGCTTTCTCCGCTGACAAATACCGATACCTTGTGCTTGTATGCCTTGTTTTGCAGTATCTCTTCAACGTCCTTAGCCGTTTTTAGGATGTCTACCTCTTCGTTTTCACCCTCGGTTTTTTCCTCTATCTCCGAAAGTCTGATAATGTCGTTGATAAGATAAAGCAGTCTCTCAGCCTCACGGTATATCGTTCCGCCGTATTTCTTTATGTCGTCGGGACTTGTGATTATTCCGCCTTCCATCATTTCGCCAAAGCCCTTTATGGTGGTCAACGGAGTTTTCAGCTCGTGAGAAACGTTTGCCGAAAAATCACGCCTTATCTGCTCGCTCTTTATGCTTTCTGTAACGTCCACCAGCAGAATGATTATTCCGTAATCTCCGCCGTATGCCGACTTGTTTACAAAGGTCCTGAAATACCTCTTTTTAAGCTCAATAACTCCCCTTGCCGAATTTTTCTCGTCCATCTGCTCAACAAGCTCCGTGATGTCCTCGTTTGTGGTAAGCTTTGAAAGAGCGTCGTGGGAATGAGGGTCAAAATGCGGATTTAAAAGCTTCAGAGCGCTCCTGTTCACCGAAATTACAGTGTGGTCGGAATCAAGCAGTATCATTCCCTCCACCATGTTGTCGGTGATAAGAGTTATCTTCTCCTTTTCCTTTTTCAGCTTTGCCATGTTCTTTGATATGCGCTTCATCAGCATATCTGCATTCTTGATGATAGGATTAAGCTCCTCGTAAGGATTGTCTATGTTCTCAAATCCGTCGCTTTGTACGTCAAACTCCGATACCAGCTTGTTGATAGGCTTGATAAGGCTTTCCGAAAGCTTTATTGAAATGACCGTCGTCACTACGAAAATACCGCCCGCAACGCATATTATAATGGGGATTATGGTCAGAAATATCGACAGCAGATTGCTCCTCTCACGAGAAAATCTCAGCACTCCCTCCCCGTATCTCACAGCGTAGTAATATACCGTCTTGTCAAGAGTCTCGGAAAAACGAGTGGTCTCTCCCTCACCCTCGTCAAAAGCCTTTTTTACCTCTTCACGGTCAAGATGATTTTCCATTTGGGCAGGGTCGGCATGATTGTCGTAAAGCACCCTTCCGTCACGGTCTATGTAGGTAAGTCTCACATTATAGCCAAGCGCTTTTTCAAGCCTTTCGCTTAACCCGTCAAGATCTTCGTCTGCCTTTTCTTCTCCGGCAACAACGTCGGCAACGGCTTTAAGCTCGTTCTGAGCGGCGTTTTTGTAAAATGTGTAGCAAAGTCCGCCGATTATAAGCGAAAACGCAGTAAGCGAAACCGCCACCAGCAGAGTCATTACCCTGAATATTTTTTTCTGCATAACATCACCGCCCGAAATCCGAATTCATACTGAAACAGCGCCGCTCGGTCAGCCGCACTTGTAGCCCACGCCCCTCACCGTCTTGATGAGGTCTGTGCAGCCTGCTGCCTCCAGCTTCTGCCGCAGCGTTTTTATGTGCATATCGACCGTTCTGGTCTCTCCTGCAAATTCATAGCCCCACACCATTTCCATAAGCTTGTCCCTGCTTACGGCAATTGATTTGTGCCGCATAAGATACATAAGCAGCTCAAATTCCTTGTATGTCAGAGTTACTTCCTTTTCTCCGTAAGTAACTATGCGCCTTGAAGCGTCAAGACAGCAGCCGTCTATCTCGAACATCTCCGAGTCCTCGCTCTGCTTTGCGGTACGTCTCAGCACCGCCTTTATCCTCGAAAGCAGCTCCATTACGCCGAATGGCTTTGAAATATAATCGTCCGCCCCCGATTCGAGTCCCTGAACCTTGTCCGTCTCGCTGGTCTTTGCCGTGAGCATTATTACAGGTATCTCCTTGAGTCTTGGGTCGCTTTTCAGCTTGCCCAGAATAGTCAGCCCGTCCTCGTCGGGCAGCATGATGTCAAGCAGAATAAGCTACGGTACGTTATTTTTAAGCTCGTCATAAAGCGGCTTAGCCTTGGGAAAAGCCTTTACATTATAGCCTCCCGACCTCAGAGCGCATGAAACAAGCTCTCTGATGCCGTCGTCGTCCTCAACGCAGTATATAAGCGACATTACATCATCAATCCTTTCATAAGTGCAGACTGCCCGCCTACAGATCTCTGTCGGGAAGCGCAAATCTCTGCTGATATTTTTCTACCTCGCTGTCAAAGGCTTCACCGCTGGTCTTAATGGTTCGCAGATATTCGTGGGTCTCAAAATTATCGTCGTTTACCTGAATAAGACAGACTGCAATGTTTGAGCAGTGGTCCGAGACCCTCTCAAGATTGGTCAGCAGATCGGTAAAAATAAATCCCAGCTCAATGGTGCACATACCCTTCTGAAGCCTTTTCACATGACGGCTTTTCAGCTTTGTTTTCAGCTGATCCACCACCTCTTCAAGCGGCTCAACAAGAAATGCGTCGTAAAGATCCTGCTTTTCAAAGGCGTTTACCGCCAGCTCCAAAATCTCCTTTACGGCATCGCAGATGACTTTAAGCTCTTTTCTCGCCTGAGGCGAAAACTCTATCTGCTTTTCCTGCTTTTCACGGGCGACCTCCACCATGTTTCTTGCATGGTCAGATATCCTTTCAAAATCCCCGATGGTGTGCAGAAGCGTCGCCACCGACTGAGAATCCCTGAATGACAGGTCTGCGCTTGAAAGCTTTACAAGATAAGTTCCCAGCCTGTCCTCATATTTGTCCACCAGCGTTTCCATGCTGAATATCTGCTCTGCGGTCTCGTCGCTGTATTTTTCGGTGATATCCACCGCAAGACATATGGACTTTTTGGCGATCTCCGCCATGTGTCCAGCAACCGTCCTGCATTGCTCTATGGCAAAGGAGGGCGACTGCAAAAATCTCTCGTCAAGAAGCTTGAACTGCTCGTCAGTATCGACAGTCTGCTCTTCCTTTTGCTCACGGACGGTAAGATACGCCAGCTTTTCAAGCAGCTTGATAAACGGCAGCAGCAGTATGGTAGTGCTGAAATTAAAGATAGTATGCACAACTGCAATGTTGGCAGCTCCCACAGTTTCGTCCACAAAAGAAAAACCGAAGATCGCATTGAGCCCGTAAAAAGCTCCAAGGAACAGAAAAGTACCTATAATATTAAAATAAAGATGAACTACCGCCACTCTCTTTGCATTTTTTGAAGTGCCTATGGAAGAAAGCATAGCGGTCACACAGGTGCCTATGTTCTGACCCAGTATTATAGGTATAGCCGCCCCGAATTTTATAGCTCCCGTAGACGAAAGCGCCTGTAAAATGCCTACCGAAGCCGACGAGGACTGTATCACTGCCGTCAGCAGCGCTCCCGCCGCAACTCCCAGAACGGGATTCTGGAACATGGTGAGTATGTTTACAAACTGCGGCACCTCTTTAAGCGGCTCTACCGCTCCCGACATCATTTCCATTCCGAACATGAGCGTTGCAAAGCCTATCAGAATAGTGCCTATATCCTTTTTCCTGCCGTTTTTTGAAAAGGTGAGCATCGCTACTCCCACAATGGCAAGGATCGGTGAAAAGGATGAAGGCTTTAGCATCTTGATAAAAAAGCTGTCGCCCTCCACTCCCGAAAGAGAAAGTATCCACGACGTAACAGTAGTACCGATATTGGCTCCCATTATCACGCCTATAGCCTGATGAAGCTTCATAATGCCTGCGTTTACAAAGCCCACAAGCATTACCGTTGTTGCCGAGGACGACTGTATCACCGCCGTTACGCTCATTCCCAGCAAAACGGCTTTTAAAGGATTCGAGGTAAGCTTTTCAAAAATCTTCTCCAGCCTGCCTCCCGCAAGCTTTTCAAGTCCGCCGCCCATTACGTTCATTCCGTAAAGAAACAGCGCAAGTCCGCCAATCAAGGTCAGCATCATAAATATGTCCATACATACTCTCCCGACTTACATTAATTTTACCACAACACTTTTTATTTTACAATGTATATTATAAATTTCTATTGTAAAATCCCCAACCGTCTGATGTAAAATCGGTGTAAAATCAGATAAAGTATATATGAACAGCGCCGCTTGCTCCCGAAAAAGCCAAGCCTGCTACATTATCTTCATTGATTTGTGAACTCCCGAAATGGAGAACTGTACCCATTCGGCAATGTTCACCGCATGGTCGCCTATTCTTTCAAAGTATTTTGCTATCATCACCCTGTCGATAGCCTGCTCGCCCTTTGATTTGTCGGCTGCTATCTGCTCGATAACGTTCTTTTTCACGGTGGCAAAAAGCTGGTCTACCTTGTGGTCCGCCTTAATGACCATCGCCGCCAGCTCCTCATCGTGATTAACATAAGCGTCAATGCTCTGAGATACCATCTGCGCCGTGTACTTAGCCATTTCCGTTATCTCGCCAAGCTCCCACTGCTTGTTCTGTGCAATTAGCGTAATATTAATCTGAGCAATGTCCGCCGCCTGATCTCCGATACGTTCCATATCGGTTATCATTTTCAAAGCGGAGGAAACTCTCCTCAGATCGTCGGCAAAAACCGGCTGATACTGCAAAAGCAGTTTAAGACACAGCCTTTCTATCTCACGCTCGGTATCGTTTATCTTAGTGTCGAACTCCACCGTCTGCCGTGCAAGCTCCGTGTCCTGCTCCTGCAGCGACTTGAAGGACATAGCGATTATCTGCTCAACATATCCCGCCATATTCATAAGCAGAACATTGAGCTGACCAAGCTGTTTATCAAAATTCTCACGCATAAAAAAACCTCCAAAATGCAATTGACAGTTGACAATTGACAATTGACAATGAATTATTCACATCCCCGTACACGCAAAACCCAAAAATCCGTGAGCGCAGCGAACACCTTGATTGTGCATTGTGAATTGTGCATTGTGCATTATATTCCGTCATCCGAATCTTCCGGTGATGTATTCGAGAGTTTTCTGTTCCTTTGGCGAGCTGAAGATCTTTTCGGTCTCGTCGAACTCTATTATCTCTCCGTGCAGGAAAAACGCCGTTTTGTCAGAAATTCGTGTAGCCTGCTGCATATTGTGGGTAACTATAATAATAGTATAATCCTTCTTTATCTCCTGACAAAGCTCCTCGATCTTCAATGTGGAAATAGGGTCAAGCGCCGAGGTAGGCTCGTCCATGAGTATGACCTCAGGCTTTACAGCCAGCGCCCTTGCAATGCAAAGTCTCTGCTGCTGACCGCCCGATGTTCCCAGAGCGTTTTTTCTCAGCTTGTCCTTGCACTCGTCCCAAATGGAAGCCTGCCTCAGAGATGTTTCCACTATCTCGTCAAGCTCGGCTTTTTTCTTTATTCCGTGAGTTCTTGGACCGTATGCAATGTTGTCGTATATTGACATGGGGAAAAGATTTGCCTTCTGAAAAACCATTCCCACTCTTTTTCTAAGCTCGGTTATCTCGATATCCTTGTAGATATCAACTCCGTCAAGCTTGAAATCGCCTGTTATCCGGCAGCCCTCCACAAGGTCGTTCATTCTGTTGAGTGATTTGAGCAGCGTGGATTTTCCGCAGCCGGAGGGTCCGATAAATGCGGTTATCTCCTTTTCCCGCACCTGTAAATTAATGTTTTTCAGCGCCTGAAAATCACCGTAAAAAAGATCTGCGTTTTTAATATCGAATTTTACAGACATACTTATTTATCTCCTTTTGAAAGCTTTTTGGCAACAAGCGAAGCAAGCCCGTTGAGCATCAGCACCGTGATAAGCAGAACAACTGCCGTGGCGCTTGCCTGATTCATGTGAAGTCCTTCGTTTGAAAGCTGATACATATGTATTGCAAGCGTTCTTCCCGAGTCGAAAAGTCCCGGTATCTTGGCAACCGTTCCTGCGGTGTAGATAAGAGCCGCAGTTTCTCCCACGATACGTCCCACGGCAAGGATAATTCCCGAAAGAATACCGCTCATTGCAGGAGGAAGAACGATGCAGAAGGTGGTTCTCAGCTTTCCTGCGCCCAGTCCGAAGCTTCCCTCTCTGTAGCTGTCGTCAATAGCGAGCAGCGCCTCTTCGGTGGAGCGTATTATCAGCGGCAGCACCATTATTGCAAGAGTGCAGGCTCCCGCCATAAGCGAAAGCTTCCATTTGAGTGCGATAACAAAGAACATATTTCCGAAAAGTCCGTAAATGATAGACGGGATTCCCGAAAGAGTTTCGGTAGTAAGTCTTACCGCCTTTACGAATTTGTTTCCCTTCTTTGCGTATTCCACAAGATAAATTGCACAGAACACTCCCAGAGGTGCGGCAATAAGCAAAGCTATTCCCACCATTTCAAGAGTGGTGATGATAGCAGGCATCATCGAAACGTTGTCGCTGTTGTATTCCCATGCAAAAAGATCCGGCGTAAGATAAGCAACGCCCTTGATGATAACATAGCCTACGATAAGAAAGAATACAGCTATGGTCACTCCCACGCACAGCTTTACCAGAAGGTTGAACGCAAGTGACATGGGGTGTGTTTTAAAGGTCTTTTTTGCCTGTTCGTTCATATCTCATCGCTCCTTTTTGCTTGTAATTGCGTTGAACAGCAGGTTGATGAGCAGAATAAACACGAACAGCACAACGCCCGTTGCAATAAGTGCGTCGTAATGCAGTCCCGAAGCGTAGCTCATCTCGATAACGATGTTCGCCGTAAGCGTTCTTGCACCGTCGAGAATACCCTTGGCAAGTCTCGGCTGGTTTCCTGCTATCATTATTACCGCCATAGTTTCGCCTATGGCTCTTCCTACAGCAAGTATCACGCTTGCAAGTATTCCCGACTTGGCAGCCGGCATCACCACCGTGCATACGGCTCTTTCATGAGTCGCACCCAGAGCCACCGCTCCCTCGTAGTAGCTCTGCGGAACAGCTTTCATAGCGCTCTCGCTCATGCCCACAACGGTGGGAAGTATCATTATTCCCAGCAGTATAGACGCCGTAAGTATGCAGTTTCCTCTTCCCGAACCGCCGAAAACGTTTCTTATGAACGGAACTATAACTATCATTCCGAAAAAGCCGTAAACGATAGAGGGTATTCCTGCCAGAAGGTTTATAGGCGGCATAATCCATTTGTAAAGCTTTTTGGGACAGAATTCAGCCATAAACACAGCAGTCATCAGTCCGATGGGAACTCCCACTATGATAGCTCCTGCGGTAACGTACAGGCTTCCCACTATCATGGGGAAGATTCCGAAGCTTGGGTTTGAATCCTGCGGAGCCCACTCTGTTCCCAGCAGAAAATCCTTTACTCCTATTTTCACAATGGCAGGACAGCCTCTGTAAAACATGAAAATACATATAAGCGCTACCGCCAGTATGGATACGCACGCCGCAATAAAGAATACGCCCTGCATAAGCTTCTCGGTTATCCGCCTGCCGCTGCGCCTCTTCGGCGGCTCGTAAGCTGTCATTTCCACAGCCTCTGCATTTTGTGCAGCCATAAATATAGATCACTCCATTTAATAAATATCGCCCTTTTCGGACAAAGGACGGATCTCATCGAGTCCGCCCCTATCAGCCAATGTCCTGATTTAATTATCGTTTGTAGATCATTTGTCTGTGATGTCGCCCCATGCAGTGGTGCTTCCTGTGTAGATAGCCTTGATCTGGTCAAGAGTAAGGTCTTCAACCTTGTTGTCATTGTTTACGATAAGTGCGATAGCGTCCTGTGCGATAACTACGCTTGAAACGCCTGTTTCTTCAGACTTAAGCTCTCTTGAAGCCATACCAATGTCGCAGGTGCCGTCCTGAGCGGACTTAACTCCTGTTGAAGAGTCAGAACCCTGAACCTCAACAGTTACCTTGCTGTTGACTTTCATGTAAGCCTCTGCAAGCTTCTCCATTACAGGAGTTACAGAAGAAGAACCTGCAACTACTACCTTACCCTCTGCGTCTGTTGCAGCATAAGCATCAGCCGACTTGTTAGCCATGATGTAGTCCTTACCGATTATCTCCTGACCCTCTTTGCTGAGGATATAATTTTCAAAATCCTGTGCAGCGTCAGAAAGACCGCCGTCGTTTACCACGATGTTGAAAGGTCTTACGATCTTGTATGAACCGTTTTCAACGTTTTCTGTAGTAGGCTCAACACCGTCTACCTTTACAGCCTTTACGCTGTCGTTGAGAGAACCGAGCGAAATGTATCCGATAGAGTTCTCATCTCCTGCTACCTGAGTTAAAACAACGTCTGTTGATTTGCAGATAGCAGCTTCCTTTGTGGTCTTATCCGTCTTGTTTCCGTCTGCGTCCTTTTCTTCAACGCCTGTAAGCTCAATAAATGCGCTTCTTGTACCGGAACCGTCCTCACGGGAAATTACTGCGATAGTGTCGTCGCCTGCGCCGCATGAAGCAAGCATTGCAGCCGAAAGTACTGCAGCTGCCAGAACACTGAGAATCTTTGACTTTTTGATCATAATAAATTACCGTCCTTCATTAGTTTTATGCCGCCCGTGCGGCATATGCTCTACCGAGCCGTTTGTAAATTTGTATTCAGCTGATGTTATTATAATACTACCCGTTTGTAAAATCGGTAATCCCCGATTTGTAAAGTGTAGGTAATATATCAGTCAAACCGCCTGTATACGCACAATGGCGAAAAAAGTAATTTTATGATGTAAAAAATATTTCAAAAGCCCTTGAAAAGCTAATTGAAATGTGTTATGATTTTAAGTGAATACTTATATACTCATATTTTATATAAAGAGAAAACCATGTATCATGCGAAAGGAGAAAAGCTCCCATAAGAGCATATATAATGAAACAGCAAAACAATAACGTAACAAGAAAAAAAAGAACACATTTTCAGCAGGCGGCTATATCGCTGAGCTGCCTTGCCATAATGGCGTTTGTCATGGTGTGGACGGTCAATTCTGCCCTTGCAGGCAAGAACATGGCTGTCTCCGCAGGAAGTGAGCAGTCCTCTTCACAGACCGACAGCTCCGAAAATAAACCGGATAACAGCAGCTCCTCCTCAAAGGATAAGGACGAAAGCTCCGCAAAGGATACTTCAGGCAATGAAAAGGACGACTCCTCCAAGGAAGATTCTTCCGAGGACGACTCCTCCAAGGAAGATTCTTCCGAGGGCGACTCCTCCGAAGACGCAAAGCCCGATGCCAAAAAGGACGACTTTGCCGACGCAGTTTTTATCGGCGACTCCAGAACGGTAGGTCTTGGCATGAATACCGACCGACCAAAAGCTACCTTTTACGCTTCAATAGGTCTTAACGTAAGTCTGGTGGGAACGGAAAAGGTCATCACCCTTGACGACGGCAGCAGCGGAACGATATACGACGCATTAAAGCAGAAGCAGTTCAAGCGTGTGTATATAATGTTCGGCATAAACGAGCTTGGCTGGCCTTATCCCGACGTGTTCAAAGAGGAATATGAACAAGTCATCAACAAGATAAAAGAGATCCAGCCGGATGCGACGATCTACGTTCAGTCAATACTGCCCGTTTCATCGCTGGCATTAAGCACCAATGCGATTTTCACAAACGATAACGTAAATACCTTCAACGAATATGTAAAGCAGGCAGCAGCCGATACAGGCGCTGTTTATCTGGACGTTGCAAGCTGCTTCAAGGACGAAAACGGCGAGCTTCCAATGGAAGCCTCCACAGACGGCATACATCTCATAAGAGAATACTGCATGAAATGGATGGATTATCTTGCCGAAAATTCATAAGCTATACTTATTATAAATCACAAAAAGAAAGGATAATAAAAATGAAGATGAGAAAAACATTGTGCGCCGCTCTTGCGGTAATAACTCTTTGCACTGCGGCATTGACATCATGCGGCGGCAGCGATCCCGACAGCAAGGCTTCGGGCAGCGCAGCAGACGCAGCTCAGACAGACGTAACAAAGGACGTTGTTGCTATTGCAGACAAGCTAAAATCGGATATCACATATAAGGACCAGCTCAACGAGCTTTCTCCAGAAATGGTCGAAAAGCACCTGAAAATCGCTCAGGATCTTTACACATCAGGCAAGGTGTATATCGGTTCGGGCGGAGCTACCGCAGAGGAGATCGCCTGCTTTGAGGCTAAGGACTCCGAAAGCGCAGGCAAGATAAAGGAAGCTCTCGAGGCAAGAGTTGAATCTCAGAAAAAGGCTTTTGAAAACTATCAGCCTCAGGAAATGGACAAGCTTAATTCCCCCGTTATCATTCAGCAGGGCAATTATGTGTTCATGTGCATTTCAGACGACAATTCAAAGGCGGAAGAAATAATCGGATAACAATTGACAGTTGACAATTGACAGTTGACAATTGACAATTATGGTGCGCACTTCGTGCGGATTTTTAAATCTTATAACTCAGATAAAAAAACGGAGATAAACAAAATATGCTTTTTAGTAGTACGACATTTTTATTTGCTTTTCTGCCGCTGGTTTTAATAACGTATTTTATCGTCCCACGTGTTTTTAAAAACGCAGTTCTGCTGATCTTCAGCCTTGTGTTTTACGCATGGGGCGAACCTGTTTATGTATTCCTTATGCTGGCTTCAATAGTGGTGGCGTACATCACAGGACTTTTCGCCGATAAGAACCGGAAAGAGGGCTGCGGCAGAGTTGCTCTTTTATCAATGATATTTGCGGTGGTGTGGAACATCGGTCTGCTTCTTTTCTTTAAGTACACCGACTTTTTCCTTACAAACGCAAACAACCTTTTCGATCTGACATTAAAACCGCTGGGACTTACTCTCCCCATAGGCATTTCCTTTTACAGCTTCCAGACCCTCTCATACGTTATCGACGTCTACAGAGGCGAGGTAAAGCCGCAGAGAAATTTTCTCAACCTTGCAACATACGTTTCGCTTTTCCCCCAGCTTATAGCAGGACCTATCGTCCGCTATCAGACTATCGAGCAGCAGCTCAACTGCCGCAAGGAAAGCCTTTCACAGTTTGCGCAGGGTGTCAAGCGATTTGCCATAGGTCTTGGCAAGAAGGTCATTCTCGCCAACAACATCGGCGCTCTCTTTGCCGAGATATCCGCCGCAGGACAGTCGGAGCTGAGCGTTACCGCAAGCTGGCTGGGAATTCTCGCCTATACCTTCCAGATATATTTTGATTTCAGCGGATATTCGGATATGGCTATCGGTCTTGGAAAAATGTTCGGATTTGATTTTCTTGAAAACTTCAACTACCCATACATTTCAAAGTCCATCACCGAGTTCTGGAGAAGATGGCACATCTCCCTTTCCTCATGGTTCAGGGATTACGTCTACATTCCGCTGGGCGGAAACCGCAAGGGCAAGGCAAGACAGTGCCTTAACATTATGATAGTTTGGTTCTTAACAGGCTTCTGGCACGGCGCAAACTGGAACTTTATGCTGTGGGGAGTTTATTTCGGAGTTATCCTGCTCTGCGAAAAGCTTTTTCTCGGCAAGGCTCTTGAAAAGCTGCCAAACGCCATTAGGCATATATACGCTCTGCTGCTTATCGTGGTAGGCTGGGGAATTTTCGCATTTGAAGACACCTCTGCGCTTGTTCAGAACTTCAAGAACCTTTTCGGCATGGGCGGACTTCCGCTGTTCAACGAGAAAACGCTGTTCTGGCTTGCAAACTACGCAGTCACTTTCGCCGTGCTTGTCATCACCTCAACTCCCCTGTTCAGAAAGCTGGGAGAGAAGTTCAGTTCAAAACACCCTGCGGTCTACGGCTGTATGGTCGAGCCTGCGGAGATTCTCATTCTGCTGCTTGTTTCCACCGCTTATCTGGCAAGCAATTCGTTCAATCCGTTCTTGTATTTCAGATTTTAGGGAGGCGGTAAAATGAGTAAAAAGAACAGACAGGATATTACCGTTTTTCAGAGCGAAAATGGCGGAGCTGTTGCGGTAACGTCCGAGGAAAAAGCAAAGTCCTCCACCCTTTCAGCCGTTATCACTATCGCAGTATTCCTTATATTTATATTCGGCATCGCAGCCGCAACCGTCATCTCAAAGGACAGAGAGTTTTCCGAAATGGAAAACAGAAATCTTGCGCAGGCTCCCGAATTTACTTTCAAAAGTTTGAAAGAGGGCAAATTCACCGAGGAGCTTGAAAGCTATATCTCCGACCAGCTGTATTTCAAGGACTCTTTCGTATCACTGAAAACAGACTGCGACAGAGTGGCTTTAAAAACCTATCAGAACGGAGTTTATTTTGCCGACGACGGCTATCTGCTCCAGCAGTATACCGAAAACCGTCCGCAGATAGACGAAAATGTCGGTTACATCAACGACTTTGCGGACAAGCTTGATATCCCCGTTGATCTTATACTTGCACCCAACTCGGTGTGCGTAAATTCAGAGCTTCTGCCGCTGGGCGCAGTAAACGACGACCAGCAGGAAAGCATAAAGCACATCGAAAATATACTCAACGGCAATGTGAACCTTTACAGCACAGGAAGCGCCGCACAGTATTACAGAACCGACCACCACTGGACTTCCGAGGGCGCAAAGGCAGCCTTTGAGGACTATTTCAAACGCTCGGGACAGCAGCTTGCTCCCGCAGAGTATGAAATGGAGACCGTGGAAAACTTTTACGGAACGCTCTATTCAAAAGCGCCAAGCGGCTTGATAAAGCCCGACGAGCTTCACCTCTACACAAATCCAAAGGGCGAATATTCCGTGGAATACGTCAAAGAAGGCAAGACCGCCGATTCGCTTTACGACCGTTCCTTTATAGACAAAAAGGACAAGTACTCCACCTTTTTCGGCGGAAACTTCTCGCAGATAAGGATAAAGACCAATGCGCCAAGCGGCAAAAAGGTGCTTGTGCTGAAGGACTCCTACGCAAACTCCATGATGCCTTTCCTCGCCGACCAGTATTCGGAGATAACAATGATAGACCTGCGCTACTATCATTTTGAGGCAAACACAGTTTCGGAGCTTTGCCAGCTTTACGGCATCGACCGTGTAATCATGATATACAATATGGATTTTATCAATTCGGACCGGAATTTCATCTGGCTTGAATGATCTTCGGACTGCGCCGCTTTTGTGCGGTGCGGTCTGATACATTTTTCGGAAGCTTTTTTCGTATAGCAAACTGCACAAAAATCACACCCGACAATTGGTTATTCATACGAAATCATCCGGGCAATTGTGAATTTTCGTTCATAGTTGTACGTTTGCGTGCAACTTTTGGGCGTTTTTCCGCTATTAGTGAAGGGGTATTGCACTTAATGGACTCAGTAAAAATAGGAAACATATCAATAGAACGCTCCGCAGCGCTTGCGCCTATGGCTTCTGTTGCGGACAAAGCATATCGGCTTATGTGCAAGCAGTTCGGAGCGGCTTATCTTGTCAGCGAAATGATATCCTCAAAAGGACTTTGCTTCGGCGACAAAAAGACCGCAAGGCTCTGCGAAATTGAAGAGACCGAGCGACCCATGGCTTTGCAGCTTTTCGGGGAAGAGCCTGCATACATGGGCAGGGCGGCGTATATGCTCAGTCAGTACAAGCCGGACATCATTGACATCAACATGGGCTGTCCCGTGCCGAAGATAGCAGGCAACGGCAGCGGTTCGGCTCTGATGAAAAATCCGCAGACGGCTTTTGCGATAGCAAAGGCGGTAGTGGAAAACGCTCCATGCCCAGTCACCGTCAAGATAAGAGCAGGCTGGGACGAAAACAGCATAAACGCTCCCGAGCTTGCAAAGCGGCTGGAACAGGCGGGAGTTGCTGCCATAGCAGTCCACGGTCGGACGAGAACTCAGTTCTACAGCGGAAACGCCGACTGGGAAATTATCAGAAAAGTAAAACAGTCGGTCAGCTGCCCCGTAATAGGCAACGGCGACGTCAAGACCCCCGAGGACTGCAAGGCAATGTATGAGCAGACGGGCTGCGACCTTGTTATGGTGGGCAGAGGCTCATACGGCAGACCGTGGATCTTCAGGGAGATAAGGCATTATCTCGAAACGGGACAGCTTCTGCCGGAAATTTCATTGGAGGAAAAAATGCAGATAATGCTCCGCCACGCTTCACTGCTCTGCAGGTACAAGGGCGAAAAGCAGGGCATGAAAGAGATGCGCAAAAACGTGGCATGGTATGTCAAGGGCTTGCCCGGCTCGGCAAAAATAAGAGGCGAGTGCGGAAATCTTTCAGAATACAAAGACCTTGAAAAAACGGCGGAAACTATTCTGGGTGCAGGAAAGGAAGTTTAAAATGGGTAAGCTTTACGTTGTGGGAACGCCTATCGGCAATCTGGGCGACATGACCTACAGAGCGGTGGAAACGCTGAAAACGGTGGACTTTATATGTGCGGAGGATACAAGAGTCACCGCAAAGCTGCTGAATTATTTTGATATAAAAGCTCCCCTTGTGAGCTACCACGAGCACAACGCCAGAACGGCAGGCGACGGCATATGCGACAGGATAGCGGCAGGTGAAAACGCCGCAATAGTCACCGATGCAGGTATGCCGTGCATTTCCGATCCCGGTGAAGACCTTGTGAAGCTCTGCGCCAAAAGAGGTATCGAGGTTAACGTTGTTCCGGGACCGTCGGCGGCTGTATCAGCTCTTGCGGTCAGCGGTCTTGATACCTCCAGATTTGCCTTTGAGGGCTTTCTTTCGGTGACAAAAAAACAGCGGTTCGCTCATCTTGCGGCGGTGAAAAGCTGCACATCCACCATGATTTTTTACGAAGCTCCTCACAAGCTTATCTACACGCTGAAGGATATGCTTGAATATTTCGGCGACCGCAGAATAGCTCTCTGCCGTGAGCTTACAAAGCTCCACGAGGAGATCTTCCGCACCACCCTTTCCCAGGCGGTGGAATTTTACACGGCAAACAAGCCGAGAGGAGAATTTGTGCTTATAGTTGAGGGCGCAAACGAGGAGGATATCGCTCCTGCCGAAACGATAGAAGCCGCATTTGAGCAGGTAAAGGCTCTTGTGGAAAAGGGTATGAGAGGTGCGGACGCCTGCAAGCAGATAGCCAAAGCAACAGGCTTTTCAAAGGGCGAGCTTTATTCTATGCTGGTTGCGGAGAACGATATATAAATACCATATGCGGTATTTTATAATATATCAAAATACTTTATACGGTATTTTATATATATATCATGATACATAGGTGATATAATGAAAATAAATATACGAAAAATGCAGCCGGAAGACTGCTCCGCTCTTGCGCAGATAGACAAGGAAGCCTTTTCGGAACCATTAAGCGAGCAGGGCTTTATGCGTGAATATTCTAACGAAAGATCCTACACTATTGTGGCGGTCTGCGGTGAAGAGATAATAGGCTACTGCAATCTTTGGAACATATGCGGAGAGGTCACGCTGAACAACATTGCGGTCAGAAAGGAATATCGGGGCGAGGGCGCAGGCTCTTATCTGCTTGAAAAGGCGCTTGCTCATTTTTCAAGCTGCGACTTCATCACGCTGGAGGTGCGCAAGTCCAACGCTGCGGCAATCGGACTTTACGAGAAATACGGCTTCAAGACCGTTGGCGAGCGAAAAAATTTCTACCGTCTGCCCAGCGAGGACGCCCTGCTGTTGACTCTGTTCTGCAACGACATCACTAACGAATAAGGAGTGTTTTACTTGTCGGCTGAAAAATATGACGACTTTACATTTGAACGCCTGGGTGATAAAATAGAAATATGCATTTCCACCGAGCACCGTTTCGGCACAGACGCCTTTCTTCTGGCGAATTTCGCTGCGCCGAGACATAAGGATACGGTGTGCGACTTCTGCACAGGCAGCGGAATAATCGCTCTTCTGATGCACAAAAACTTTTCGCCCCGTCACATCGACGCTGTGGAAATTCAGGAGAAAGCTCATGAGCAGCTGAAAATCTCTCTGGAGCGTTCCCAGATTGACAGCATTACTCCCATACTGGGGGACTTGAAAAGCTACAGAGCCGATAGCGAGCTTGACCTTATCACCTGCAATCCGCCCTACAAGCTTGACGGAACGGGTGCGAAAAACGATAGCGGAGCGGTATCTTTCGCACGTCATGAAATGCTCTGCACCATCGGTGACGTGTGCGAAGCGGCGAAAAGAAATCTGAAATACGGCGGCAGACTTTGCATATGCAACCGTCCCGAGCGGCTTTGCGACATAATGACGGCAATGCGGCAAAACGGCATAGAGCCAAAACGCCTGAGAACAGTACACAAAGACCAAAGCTGCGCTCCGTGGCTGATACTTGTGGAGGGCAGAAAGGGCGGAAAGCCTTTTATGCAGATCGAAAAGCCGCTTTACGTCTACAATTCCGACGGCGAAAGCTCTGAGGAAATGCTGAGAATTTACGGTCAGATTTAGGTCGCTAAAGCAACACCGATCGTCAAAATATACGTTTTCGGAGGACATAAAAATGAAAATACTTGCAATAGAAAGCTCCTGCGACGAGACCGCCTGCGCTGTGGTCGAGGACGGAGTAAATGTGCTTTCAAACATAGTTTCAACGCAGATAGCCGAGCACAGGCTTTACGGCGGCGTAGTACCCGAAATTGCTTCACGCAGACACGCCGAGAACATTTACGGAGTTGTGCGCTCCGCTCTTGAAGAAAGCGGCTGCAATCTTAATGATATAGACGCAGTTGCAGTCACCTACGCTCCCGGACTTATTGGAGCGCTGCTGGTGGGAATAAGCTTTGCAAAGGGGCTTGCGCTGTCTGCCGGAAAACCTCTTGTGCCGGTTCATCACATTGCAGGACACATTGCGGCAAATTACATCTCCCACCCCGACCTGAAACCGCCCTATCTCTGCCTTGTGGTATCGGGCGGACATTCTCACATCGTTGAGGTGCTTGACTACACAAAATACCGTGTTGTGGGAAGAACTCACGACGATGCAGCAGGCGAATGTTTCGACAAGGTTGCAAGAACGCTTGGCTATGAATACCCCGGCGGAAAATTCATCGACGAAGCTGCAAAGGCAGGAAACGCCGAAGCATACAAATTCCCTCACCCAAAGGTTCAGGGCTGCGAATATGATTTTTCATTTTCGGGACTTAAAACTGCGGTGATAAATCTTGTCCACAACTCAAAGCAGAAAGGCGAGGAGCTTTGCAGAGAGGACGTTGCGGCTTCATTCCAGAAAACCGTTGCGGAGATACTTGTTTCAAAAACCATGAAGGCTGCGGAGGATCTTGGCTATACCACCATAGGTCTTGCAGGCGGAGTATCGGCAAATTCGGGGGTACGCAGCGCATTGCAGACCGAATGTGACCGCCGTGGATACAAGCTGTTCATGCCCGAATTCAAATACTGCGGCGACAATGCCGCAATGATAGGCTGCCAAGGATATTTCGACTATCTTGCAGGCAAAAGAGCCGACGAGAGCCTTAACGGCATAGCCACCCTGTCGCTGGACAAGCTATGCGAGGAATAAACCGTTATGCAGACCGATTTTCCCAGGCGGAAACCGAATCGTCTAAACGGGCATGATTATTCACGGGGCGGTGCGTATTTTATTACTGTGTGTACAAAAGAAAGGCAAGAGATATTATGGCAGCGCAGAAATGACGATGTAGGGGGCGATGCCCACATCGCCCCGCCTCTATCGCACAATATGTTTTGCGACAAATCCACCCAATGTGTATACGGGCAGGAGATTCATCTGTCTGATGTGGGAGAAACGGTAAAACGCTACATTCAGACAATTCCCGGAATAAAGCAATATGTAATAATGCCAAACCATTTACATATGATTATTTGCATAAACGGCAGCAACGGTGTTCGGGGCGATGTGGGCATCGCCCCCTACCCAAATGAACAATCTATCCCACAGAGGATAAAATCATTCAAAATTCTGGTGACAAAAGAACTGGGATATCCGATTTTCCAACGTTCCTACCACGACAGGATAATCCGCAGCGAAAAAGAATATCAAGCGATATCACAGTACATAAAAAATAACCCGGCGCATTGGGAGCAGGACAGCCTTAATCTGAAAAATCAGATGCCGATGCGGTGAAAATTCATCAAAAATGCCCTTTAGCGGCAAAACCAAATTATCAGAGGTGCAGCAAATGAAATTATTAGCTATCGACGGAAACAGCATAATGAACCGTGCTTTTTACGGAATAAAGGTGCTTTCCAATTCAAAAGGACAGTTTACAAACGCCGTTACGGGCTTTATGAATATATATCTGAAAGAGCTTGATGCGGTCAAGCCCGATTGTGTTGCCGTGGCTTTCGACCTGAAAGCGCCTACCTTCCGTCACAAAGCCAACGCAAGCTACAAGGCGAACCGCAAGGGTATGCCCGACGAGCTTGCTCAGCAGATGCCCGTCATCAAAAAGCTTCTTCCCGCTCTGGGAGTTAAAATTGTGGAGTGCGAGGGCTTTGAAGCGGACGACATTCTGGGGACCCTTTCAAAGGCGGCTGCCGACAGCGGAAATCAGTGCTTTATTCTGACCGGAGACCGTGACAGCTTTCAGCTGGTTTCGGACCTTGTAACGGTAAGGCTGGCAGGAACAAAGGAGACAAAGATTTACACTCCCCAGCGTATCCGTGAAGAGTACGGCGTTGAGCCGAGACAGATGATAGAGGTCAAGGCTCTTATGGGCGACGCCAGCGACAATATTTCGGGGGTAAAGGGAATAGGCGAAAAGACCGCTCTTTCGCTTATCAAGGAAAACGGTTCGGTGGAAAAGCTTTATGAAAATCTTCCCGACCTGCCGCTGACAAAATCGGTGAGGGCGAAGCTCGAAGACGGTCATCAGGACGCTGTAGACAGCAGATTTCTTGCCGAAATTTGCCTTGAAGCTCCCATTGATAAAAACACCGAAAGCTATAAGCTTGGCGAAACGGATCACCTTGCGGCGAGAGAGCTTCTCACCGAGCTTGAAATGCACAAGCTTATGGAGCGTCTTGGACTGACAGGCTCAGAGGCTGTAAAGGCTGCCGACCAGTCGGACGAGGAGAAAAAGCTGAAGCTTAAAGATATGCCCAAGTTTGAGTGTTCCCCTCTTGATAAAGAAAAGCTGGAGAAGATAGCAGACAGCAGGTCATGCTTCATTTTCGGCGGAGGAAGACTTGAAATTCAGTGCGGAAAGGATATTTTCTACACGGAAGATATGCCGCTTGTTCTGGACTATTTTGAAACTGACGGCGAAAAGATCTGCTTTGAGGGCAAGACCGCTTACCGCACTGCTTTTGAAAACGGCAGAGAACTTAAAAATCTAATTTTCGCCTGCGATCTGGCAGGCTATCTGCTCAACTCGCAGACAAACGAATACACGGCGGAAAATCTCTGCGCCTCATACAAGGTGCTTTACCGCTCGGACGTTGAGGGCTTTTGCGACATTGCAAGCCTTGAACCGCTGAGCGCCTGCCTTAAAAATCAGCTGGAGCTTACCGGCTCGGACAAGCTTTACTATGATGTTGAGCTGCCGCTGTGCGAAGTGCTTGCTTCTATGGAAAAAGAGGGCGTAAAGGCTGATATCGGCGGCATAAAGGAATTCGGCGTTCAGCTTTCGGCGGATATCAAGGCTATCACAGAGCAGATATACGCTCTTGCAGGAAAAGAGTTCAACATTTCTTCTCCCAAGCAGCTGGGAGTGGTGCTTTTTGAAGATCTTGGTCTTCCATGCAAGAAGAAAACAAAAAGCGGATATTCCACCAATGCGGAGGTTCTGGAGGGTCTTGCGGACAAGCACCCTATAATTCCGCTTATTCTTGAATACCGCACGCTGACAAAGCTTAATTCCACCTATGTTGAGGGACTTCTCAAAGAAATAAAGCCCGACGGCAGAGTTCATTCTGTTTTCAAGCAGACGGAAACACGCACGGGCAGGATCTCTTCCACCGAGCCGAATATGCAGAATATTCCCGTCCGCAAGGAGCTGGGCAGAAATATGCGCAAGTTCTTTGTGGCAAAGGAGGGCTATACTCTGCTTGATGCCGATTACAGCCAGATC
>JBJERD010000112.1:0-23680 GCA_051882095.1 Oscillospiraceae bacterium | reverse complement strand
CGCTGGTGTTCTCCTATGAAAATCTGGACAACGCAAAGGCTGCTTATGATAAGCTTATCGCAAGAACTGCTCAGCTTATAAGCGCTAACGACGGCAGCGGAGTAAATCAGGCGGATTTTGACAGACTTAAAGCCGTTTTTACCGCCGCTATGGACGACGATGTAAATACATCAAATGCGATCACAGCAGTTTACGACGTTCTGAAGGCTGACACAAATCCAGCCACAAAGCTTGCTCTGCTGGACGATTTTGATAAGGTGCTTTCACTTGACATTACCGCCAACGCTAAAAAGTCAATCGAGGAAAATTCCGCACAGGATATACCGCAGAAAGTCCTCGACCTGGTCGAGCAGCGCAAGGAGGCAAGAAAGGCTAAGGATTTTGCTCTTGCCGATCAGCTGAGAGACAAGATATCCGAGCTTGGATATAACATCAGAGAAACAAGACAGGGCACAGAGATAACCAAGAAATAACAGGCGGCGCCTCGGCGTGAAAAGGAGTTAAAAATGAGCGAGAAAAAGGAGTTTATAAGAGATCCCTACAGCAAGCGGAAAATGCGGACGTATTTTCAGATATCTATGATAGCGGTGGCTTTTGTCATTGTTTTTGCGGTGTTTATGTTCCTTACTTCGGGGAAGAAGAGCGCAATAGATTATTCCGCATCTGATTTTGTGCAGTTCACCGAGCCTGCCGACGACGCTCCCGTTGTAGTGTTTGAAACTACGGAGGGCACCTTCAAGGCTGTGCTTTATGAGGACAAAGCGCCGGAATACTGCGAGTTTTTTGAGAAGCTTGTAAACGACGGCTATTTTAACGATACATATGTCTGCACTATTTTAAAAAGTCAGGACGGTGTGACCGGCGGATTTATCGGCGGAAGCAAGACAAAGGACGGAAAATCAGGCGACGATACGGACATGACCATGCTGGATATCGAGGTGTCGCCCGACCTGCTTTCAACCAAGGGTGCGCTGGGTTCTCTTGTCAAGCAGGGAGGTACTTTCTCTAATAGCAAAGCGGGAAGTGTGTTTACCGTTATAAACGACGTTGTTAACGTGCAGGAGCTGGACGAAAACTCCAAGGCTGAGGACGTAAACGGCTTTAACAGAGTAAGCGAGCAGTTCAAAAAATACGGAGGAGTTCCAAATTATTTGCAGATGTACACATTTTTCGGTCAGGTCTATGACGGCTGGGAGGTTCTTGACAAGATCAATGCTTCCGAAATAGTTGACGAAAAGGCTTCCGATGATGTGGAGGATAAGAATTTTCAGCCCACTAAGGAGATAAAGTTCACTAAGGTGTATATGTCTACCTACGGCGAGAATAAGGAAAACGGATATAACATTCCTCTTAAAGACGAAAGCGGTTCTCAGCAGGACGAGTCCTCGGAGGAATAGAGCAATTGAGCGCATTGTTGTGCATACGGCTTGTATATTTGAGCTGTATGCACGATTTTTTTGCGAAAGCTTGACTTTCATCAAGCTTTTATAGCCGCATCACACAATCATCACCCTAGAGATGTATTATCGGATTTGTACGATGAAACTTGTCGGCTGTACTTTTCGCTTTAAAATACTTGACTTATTTATAATAAAGTAGTATAATATATAAGTTAAAGTGTAATCTTCGGCGGTTTTCCGCTTAAAAATGAAGCTTTGTGAAAGGAATGTTATAGAATATGGCAAAACTGAAAAAAGCGGCTGTTCTGCTTACCGCTGTAATTATGGCTTGTTCCGCTGCAGGCTGTTCAGATACCAGTTATACAGTAAAGGCTGACGATAAGGAGATCCGTGCAGGCATTTATATTGATTATATGCTCAACGAGATAACTAATCAGATAAATATGCTTTATTACAACGAGGGCGTTACCGAGGACTTTTTCAGCCACGATATCGACGGCAAATCTTTTTCGGATTATGTTTCAGAGCAGGCGTTGAAAAATACCAAGGAGTATGCTGCCGTTACAGCTAAGTTTGACGAGCTGGGTCTTGAGCTTTCAGCCGATCAGCTGAAGGATATTAATTCTCAGGTCAACGACGCATGGGACAGCATGGGCGAAATGTACGAAAAAGAGGGAATAAGCAAGGAATCTCTCAAGGAAGTGTACCTTTGCTCTGAGAAAAGACATGAGATCTTTGAGTATTACTACGGCGAGGGCGGCGAAGAGGAAGTATCCGAGGAGGATATGCAGAACTTCGTCAATGAGAATTATCTGAGATACAAGACTATCGTTATCAACAAATCCACCGCCGAGGACGAGGAGACCAAAAAGACCGAGGACGAGGAAAAGCTTGCTCTGAGAGACGAATATCTTGCAAAGGCTGAGGGCGTTTCTTTTGACGATTTCGACAGTATCATCGACGAGTACAATGCGTATGTTGAAGCGCAGTCGGCAGACAGCAGCGACGAAACAGACGCTGACGCTTCCGAAGAAGCTGATGAAAGCTCGGAAACAGACGAGTCTTCAGACAGCTCGGATACAACCGATGATAGCTCAGCTGCCGATGACAGCATGACAGCCGACGATACAAGCTCTGAGGATGAGAGCAGCGCAGACGAAAGCTCGGAGACTGACAGCGATGCAAGCTCTGAGACGGCTGACGATTCCGAGTCTGAGGAAGAAACAGACGCAGATGCTGGGGAAGAAGAGGAAGATCCTTATCCTAACGAGGTAATGGTCAACTTTACATCTTATAAGGACGAGGACAGCGACAACGATTATGTAAAGCTGCTGACCGAGATCGACGGACTTGAGATAGGCAAGGCTGCGGCATATGAGAATGACACGGCTTATCTTATCATCATCAAGGGTGACGTTACCGAGAGAACCGATTATGCCGTAGAAAATGAAGAGACTATCGTTCATGAAATGAAGGACGACGAGTATCAGAGCAAGATAGATCAGTGGGTAGAAGCTATCAAGTTTACCAATAACGAAAAGGCTATCAAGCGCTACACTCCTCAGACGGTATATGATAAGCAGAATGAATATTATGAATCCATGCAGGGATAAAAAATAATACAGCGGGGCAGTCAGACGGCTGCCCCTGTTTTTATAAGAAAGGATGAGCTTATATGAGATTCAAAGACAGGTTCATGAGAATGCTTCGTGGAAGATACGGAGTGGATGAGCTTTTTTATGTAATGTCGTTCATCTATATTTTTCTGATGCTCATCAATGTGTTTGTACATTCATGGAGCTTGTATATTCTGGGTATTGCTGCTTTTGTGCTGACATTTTATCGTGTGCTGTCACGGAACACACAGAAAAGATATGCCGAAAATCAGAAGCTGCTTAAATTCATCGGCAGTATAAAAGGCTGGTTCGGCGGCAGGGTGTCAAGGCTCAGACAGAATAAGACCTATTGCTTCAAGCGCTGCCCAAACTGCGGAAAGGTGCTGAGACTTCCCAGAGTAAAGGGTAAACATTCTACTCGATGTCCTGCCTGCTCGGCTTCCTTCAATGTGCGGGTGTGGTTTGACAGAAGAAAACAGAACTGAACGGTTTTTATGGGGTAAGCGCCTTTCAGCAGTGATATTGATTTTACAGCCGCAGGAGACTGCGGTTTTTCTAGTTTTCGAAATCGTTTGAAATTTTTGAAAATCTTCATTGTGTGAAATGTTAAAAAATCAGAGGCAAAAAACCTCTGATGTAGTGAAAAGTTCTGAATTGGTGATACTATACAAATTATTTACTTGACATTTGAGCAAATTAACCATATAATTATAATGTAAATACAAAATACTAAAATGACCTTAGTATAATTATTTTACATATTCACTTCGCTTTGATGAAAAATGGTTGTGAATAGGGTATAATTTTTATATAGTATTTCCTCTTACGGACGGTTGTATGCTATGAGAGGGTCAATTTTAAGGGAGGTAAAATAATATGGCAAAAGAAGTTAAAACTGCAGCTTCCAAAACTATATCAAAGGCAGAACTGAAAACTCAGTTCGTGGATATTCTCCACAACGATTTCCAGACTACTCCGGAGGAAGCTTCCGATCAGCAGGTTTACGAGGCGCTGACTAAGATAGTTGTAAATATTCTGAAAGCAAAGCGCCGCCATTTTACAGTTAAGACTCATTCCGCAGGCAATAAAAAGGTTTATTATCTTTCAATGGAGTTTCTGATGGGACGTTCCCTCAAAACAAGCCTTTACAATCTTGAAATGGTAAACGAGGCTACAGAGGTTCTCAAGGAATTCGGCATTTCCATCAACGGTATCTACGAGTGCGAGCCGGACGCAGGTCTTGGAAACGGCGGTCTGGGTAGACTTGCTGCCTGCTATCTTGACGCTCTTGCTGCAGACGGCTACCATGCTACAGGCTATTCTATCTGCTATGAATACGGAATTTTCAAGCAGAAGCTTGACGAGGGCTGGCAGACTGAGCTTCCCGATAACTGGCTGCCCGGCGGTTCGGCATGGCTGGTGCCTGTACCAAGCAAGGCTATCGAGGTGCGTTTTGACGGCGAGCTTAAAGAATACTGGGATAATCAGTATCACTGCGTAACTCATGAGAATTATACTTCCGTTATGGCTGTTCCTTACGACCTGTTCGTATCAGGCTACGGCAGCGACGCAGTTTCTAAGCTGAGACTGTGGAAGGCTGAGGTTCCGTCATTTGATATGTCAATGTTCAACAAGGGCGATTATTCAAAGGCTCTCGGACTTAACATCATCTCGCAGGCTATCACAAAGGTGCTTTATCCTAACGATAACCATGCAGAGGGCAAGTCGCTTCGTCTCAGACAGCAGTATTTCCTTTGCGCTGCTTCTATCGGAGATATCGTAAACCAGCACATGGCTGTTTACGGAACTCTTGATAATCTCCATGAAAAGGTAGCTATCCATATCAACGATACTCACCCGACGCTGGCTATCCCCGAGCTTATGAGAGTAATGCTTGACGACTGCGGTTATTCGTGGGATAAGGCTTGGTATATCGTTCAGCACACATTTGCTTACACAAATCACACAGTAATGCCTGAGGCTCTGGAAAAGTGGGACTGCAACCTGCTTAAGAGCGTTACTCCTAGAATTTTCTCCATTATTGTTGAGATCAACAACAGATACTGTCACCAGCTGTGGGAGAAATACGGCGACGAAGCTAAGGTTTCCAGAATGTCTATCATTGAGAACAACAAGGTTAAGATGGCAACTCTCTGCGTTCACGCTTGTCACCATGTTAACGGCGTTGCGAAGATCCATTCCGAGATCATCAAGAAGGAGACCTTCCACGACGAGTATGAGTATACTCCCGAGAAGTTTACAAACGTTACAAACGGTATCGCATACAGAAGATGGCTTTATCAGTCCAACGAGGGTCTGACAGATCTTCTGAAAGAAAAGATCGGCGACGGCTTCCTCAGAGACGCTTCAAAGCTTGCTGATTTCAACAAGTTTGCCGACGACAAGGCAGTTCTTGAAAAGCTTGCGGCTATCAAGCTTCAAAACAAGAACAACTTCGCTAAGTATGTAAAGAACGAGTACGGCGTTGTTCTTAACACCGAGTCTATCTTTGACGTTCAGGTAAAGAGACTTCACGAGTACAAGCGTCAGCAGCTGAACGCTCTGAATATTATCGCTCAGTACAACTACCTGAAGGCTAATCCCAATGCAGACTTTACGCCTAAGACATACATTTTCGCTGCAAAGGCTGCTCCCGGATATTATATGGCTAAGCAGATAATCAAGCTTATCTGGAACATTTCTCAGGAGCTTAAAAAGGACAAGAAGCTCAACGAAAAGCTCAATGTAATTTTCCTTGAAGATTACTGCGTATCGCTTTCAGAGATACTCATGCCTGCGGCTGAGATCTCCGAGCAGATCTCACTTGCCGGTACTGAGGCTTCGGGTACAGGAAACATGAAGCTTATGATAAACGGCGCTGTAACTCTTGGAACTATGGACGGTGCAAACGTTGAGATACATGAGCAGGTTGGCGATGACAACATCATCATCTTCGGTATGAATGTTGACGAAGTAAACGCCGCTAAGCCAAACTACAAGCCTATCAACGTATACAACAGCAATCAGGTAATCAGAGAGGCAGTTGACAGACTTACAAGCGGCATCAACGGCGAGCAGTTTAGTGAAATTGCCAACTCTCTCAAAAATGCCGACCCATATATGGCTCTTGCTGATTTCGATTCTTATCAGAAGGCTCAGGCTTATGCTTCCGAGTGCTATAAGGACAAGATGAAGTGGCAGAAGATGTCCCTTGCAAACATTGCAAACGCAGGTATTTTCTCGGCAGACCGTTCTGTTGAGGACTACGCCCGTGACATCTGGGGTCTTAAAAAATAATCGCTGTTTATCGGCATAATAAAAGGACGATCTTTTAAAGGTCGTCCTTTTGTGTTTTATACAGTTATCTGTGAAAGTATCTTTCCTACGCTGTCGTGGATAACAAGGTCGGCAGAGGAGTCCATAGGCGTGGCGTCACGGTTTATAAGCACAAGCTTGTCGCCTACGAAATATCTCACAAACCCTGCTGCCGGATAAACGGTGAGAGAAGTTCCCGCAATTATCAGCACGTCACATTCGGATATTGCCTTGACCGACCTTTGGATAATTCCGCTGTCAAGAGACTCCTCATAGAGCACCACATCGGGCTTTATCAGTCCTCCGCACTCACAATGAGGCACTCCCTCGGTGTTCAGTATGTCCTGCGCCGTGAAAAGCTTGCCGCATTTTTGGCAGTAGTTTCTGTGTACCGAGCCGTGAAGCTCCAGTACGTTTTTGCTGCCTGCCTTCTGGTGAAGTCCGTCAATGTTCTGAGTGACTACCACAGTCAGCTTGCCGCAGGCTTCAAGCTCCGCCAGCTTTTTGTGTGCTGCGTTTGGCTTTGCAGTAAGGCAAATCATCTTGTCACGATAAAATCTGTAGAACTCCTCTGTGTGTCTGACAAAATATGTGTGGCTGAGTATCTCCTCAGGCGGAACGTCGTATTTCTGATTGTAAAGGCCGTCCTGAGAGCGGAAATCGGGTATGCCGCTTTCGGTGGAAACTCCTGCACCTCCGAAAAAAACTATCCTTTTGCCGCCGTCGATTATTTCCTGAAGCTGTGTCATTTTTTATCCCTCCGATGTAAAAAAATTATGGTTTGCGTTTGAGTCGGGCAAATAAAACCTTTTCTTTTTCCATTATATCACATGAGCAAGCTTATTTCAAGTGCTGATGTTAACATAAAAAGCTATTTTAATATTCTTGTAAAACGGGCGAAAACGTTTACTTTCAAGGCAGTTGAAGATTTGACCTAAGAAAATTAATAATTTGTGCAGACTGTCTAGAAAGGCGTGAAAAATCTCGAAAATACTGTGAAAATAACGAATGATTATTTTCTATTTTGCCTTGACTTTAGCAAAATATGAGTATATAATACCTAGTAGTATTCAAGCAGAGGTTAGTTTCATATTTTTATATTATTAGCTTGGGAACGGAGGGGTCACAAATGTTTCAGATACAATGGCTGTGGCATAATCTGAAAGGCTATCGAAGGATATATATCATTGCTCTGATATTGTCGCTTGTCTGCAATGCGCTTTATCTGACAACGCCGTATTTCAGCTCGCAGATAATCGACGTTTATATCACGGGAGAGAATGCAGCTGAAAATCTGAAAAACGACAGGAACGGATTTTTGCTGCTGCTTGTGGGAATGATAGGATTTACGCTGTTGAGGACGATATTTCAGTATGCCTGCAATATGACCTATGAAAAATCTTCACAGGGCATGATATACAGAATAAGGAATCATCTGTTCAAGTGCGTTCAGAATCAGGATATGGATTTCTACGACAAAAACCGCACAGGCGACCTGATGACTCGTCTGACGGGCGACCTTGACATGGTGCGTCACGCTGTTTCGTGGGTGTTCAAGGGAATTGTGGAATCGCTGTCGCTGTTTACTGCTTCAATGGTGTATTTCTTCGTTATCGACTGGAAAATGGCGCTTATGCTGCTTTCGGTAACGCCGTTTATCTTTCTGATAACGGTGATGTTCAAAAAAGTCGCAGGACCTGTTTATGTTGACCTGCGTGAAAAGCTTGCAAAGATGAATACCGACGCACAGGAGAACATTTCGGGCAACCGTGTGGTAAAAGCCTTTGCCCGTGAGGAATTTGAACAGGAAAAGTTCCATAAGGCAAACCTTGAATATTCACAGGCAAACAAAAAGGCTTCACTGCTGTGGCTGAAATTCTCGCCCTATATGGAAACTCTGGCTAACGTGCTTTCGGTTGTAATGTTGCTGGGCGGCGGACTTTTCCTTATAAAAGGAACGCTGACCATGGGCGAATATGTAGCCATATCGGGACTTATCTGGGCTATTGCAAACCCTGTAAGGAATCTCGGCATTTACGTCAACGATCTTCAGCGTTTTATGGCTTCGGCAATGAAGATAATCGAAATATATTACTCACGTCCTAAGATAGTAGACCGTGAGGACGCTGTAGACAGCAATGAAAGGCTGAAAGGCGGGATAGAGTTCAGAAACGTTTCATTTAAGTATGGAAAGAAGACTGTTCTTGATAATATTTCTTTCAGCGTAAAGCCGGGTGAGACTGTTGCTATCATGGGCGAAACAGGCTCGGGCAAAACTACACTTATAAATCTGATACCCAGATTTTATGACTGCTCCGAGGGCGAAGTGCTTGTAGACGGCGTGAACGTGCGCATGAGAAAGCTTAAACAGCTCAGAAAAAATATTGGAATGGCAACTCAGGACGTGCTGCTTTATTCGGATACTATCGACGGAAATATCGCATACGGCGATTCGGATATGCCTGAGGAGGACGTTAAGAAGTACGCAAAGCTTGCCGCTGCCGACGGCTTTGTTACTAAAATGCCCGACGGCTACGAAACGCTTATCGGAGAAAGGGGAGTAGGTCTTTCGGGCGGTCAGAAGCAGAGAATATCTCTTGCAAGAGCCCTTGCAATAAAGCCTGCCATACTCATTCTGGACGACACCACCTCGGCTGTGGATATGGAGACCGAGAAGCACATTCAGCAGAGTCTTGAAAGCCTTGATTTCGACTGCACGAAAATAATAATAGCTCAGAGGATCTCCTCCACTAAGGACGCTGACAAGATAATAATTCTTGAGGACGGCAAAATAAAGGAAATGGGAACTCATGACCAGCTGCTTGCCCAAAAGGGTTATTATTACGAGGTGTTCATGCTCCAGAACGAGGGCTTCGGGAAGGAGGCGGTTTAAATGGCACGAAACAGATACGACGTTGACGAGGTTTTGGAGACCCCATTTGATTTCCGTCATTTGAAGCGCTCCTTCAAGTACATGAAAAAATACAGGGGAAAGATGATAACGGCGCTTGTTCTCAGCGTTTTCGCAGCAGTTTCGGGACTGCTGGGACCGCTTATCACCCAGTATGCTCTTGATAAAACTATTCCCGACAAGAACATTCCTCAGCTTTTGCTGCTCAGCGGACTTCTGGTGGTGACCATTGCCGTTTCCATAGCCTTTTCAACTATCCGTTCAAGAATAATGACCGTTGTTGGTCAGGATATCATTTACGATATCCGCACCGACCTGTTTGCGCATCTGCAAAAGCTGCCGTTTCAGTATTACGACGACAGACCTCACGGAAAAATTCTTATCCGAGTAGTCAACTATGTGAACTCGGTGTCGGATATGCTGTCAAACGGCGTGATAAACGTCATACTTGAATTTCTCAATATGCTGTTTATCATGATATTCATGTTCTTTGTGGACGTAAGACTTTCGCTTGTGGTGCTGTCGGGACTTCCGTTTTTCCTTATAATCATGATGGGTATTAAAAAGCGTCAGAGAAGAGCCTGGCAGGACGTTTCAAACAAAAGCTCAAATCTGAACGCATATCTCCAGGAAAACATTGTGGGCGCAAGGGTAACGCAGATATTCACCCGAGAGGAAGAAAACGAGGAGATATTCGACCGCCTTTCTCAGAAATACCGCAAAAGCTGGATGAAGGCTGTTACATATTCAAACCTTGTATGGCCGTGTGTTGACAACATCTCAACGCTTGTAAGAGCCGCAATTTTCGCAGTGGGACTGCTTTTGCTGTCGCCTGCCACCATAACTCTGGGAACCATTGCCGCCATGACAAGCTATGCTTCAAGCTTCTGGCAGCCTATTCTCAATCTTTCCAACCTGTTCAACAATTTCATCAACAACATTGCATATCTGGAAAGAATTTTTGAAACCCTCGACGAGCCTGTTACAGTAGACGACAAGCCGGACGCCCGTGAAATGAAGCCTATCACGGGTAACATCAGCTTTGAGAACGTGACTTTCGCATACGAGGAGGGTAAGAACGTTCTTGAAAATGTAAGCTTTGACGTCAAGGCAGGCGAAAGCATAGCTCTTGTAGGACCTACGGGAGCAGGAAAGTCCACCATAGTTTCGCTGCTTTCGAGATTTTACGATGTGAACGGCGGAAGAATTACAATCGACGGCGAGGATATAAGCGAGGTCACGCTCCATTCGCTGCGTTCTCAGATGGGAATAATGCTTCAGGACAGCTTTATTTTCAGCGGAACGATTTTAGACAATATCCGCTACGGTAAGCTTGACGCAACGCAGGAGGAAATAATCAAAGCCTGCAAAACGGTCTGCGCCGACGAGTTTATCAGCGAGATGAAGGACGGCTACATGACCGAGGTCAACGAGCGTGGTTCAAAGCTTTCGGGCGGACAGAAGCAGCTTATCTCATTTGCAAGAACGCTGCTTTCAGACCCGAGGATACTTGTTCTCGACGAGGCTACGTCCTCGATCGACGCTCGCACCGAGCGGCTTTTGCAGCAAGGCTTGCAGGAGCTTTTAAAGGGAAGAACGTCTTTCATAATTGCACACCGCTTGTCCACTATCAAGAACTGCGACAGGATAATGTACATCAACAACAAGGGCATTACCGAGTGCGGCTCACACGAACAGCTTATGGCGAAAAAGGGAGATTATTATCATCTTTATACTGCGCAGCATATGGAATAAAACAAAAACGCCCGACAGCTTTGTCGGGCGTTTATCTATTTCTCCTGCGAAACTATCTTCGTTCCGGGAAAATAGTGAGCCAGTATTTCCTTGTAGCTTTTTCCCTGTTTAGCGAGAGAATTTGCCCCGTATTGGCTCAGCCCTACAAGATGACCGTAGCCTTTCGTTGTGAACGTGAATTTGCTGTCCGAACAGTCGATAGAAAAGCAGGGCGAGGGCAGCGACAGCGTTTGCGCAAGCTGCTGACCCGTCACGAAAAAGCTTTCACCCAGCCTCACCGAAAGAACCGTGCCTGCATCGGTGGTCTCCTCAACGGTTATCAGGTCATCGGCTTCGACGTCTGTAATTTCGGCTTCGGGAAATGTGGAGCTTATTCTTGCCGTCAGCTCGTCGGCGGTAAATTCGGTCTCTTTTGTGTACCCCGATATCTCGGCGTCCCAGCTGCTGTCACATGAAATAAGATAGGGTATCTTTTCTCCCCATGCGTTTTCAGCCGATTCGGTTTTTCCCGACGATATTGCATGGAACGCAACGGTTATGGGCTCGCCGTCATAAACAAGAACATCATTTTCCACAGCTTTTACCGCTTTTGATATCTTGTCATAGGCAGTCTGATAATCATCTCCGTAAAGCTCCTTTGCCTGCGCTTCGGTGAAATAATTCTGATAGACGGCAATTTCGTCGCTCATTATTGCGCCTTTAAGCCCATCGGTAGGCGAAAGCTGCTCGTTTAGGCTTCGGCGGAGTGCGTATGTATGTGCAAGAACAGCCTGCGCTTTCAGGGTCTCTTCCTCGAAATCGGCAGGAGTCTGCGCCAGAACTGCGCCTATCATGTAGTCCTCCATTGAAAGCTCTGCGACCTCGTTCTGCTGGGTAAAAAGAAATTTTACCGTGTCCTGCGGATAGTCGGCATTTGCCTGAGCCTGTCCGTCTTTTTTGCTGAAAAAGGTCACGCAGGGCATGAGGATAAGAAATACGGCAAATACCGCCATAAGCTGAATGTGATTTTTCATTTGAAATTCCTCCGATATTAAATACTATTAATATTATATGCGGAGGAACCAAGATATATGACAAAAATCAGGGCAGCCAAAAGACCGCCCTGCATTATCTGCCGTTATTTGTTGTATTTCTTATATCCCGGGTGCTTGCCTGTTACGCCGTATTTTGGACGCATACCGATAAGCCTGTCGATGTTTTCTCTTGAAATATCCTTTGCACCGCCCAGAAGTCTTGCAACAAGTGATATCTGAGCCTGAAGCTCCAGCGTTTCCATTCTGTAGTAAGCAGTGGTAAGGTCAGCGCCCACCGTCAGCGCACCGTGGTTTTCAAGCAGCATAACGTCATGCTCCTGCAAATAAGGCTCGATAGCTTCGGGGACCTCGTATGTTGAGGGCGTTCCGTAAGGTGTAAGCGGAACCGAGCCTACTGCGATAACGGTCTCTATCATGCAGTAATCGTCCAGCGACTGATGAGCGCAGGCAAAGCCTGTTGCAACAGGCGGATGAGCATGAACGACTGCTCCCACATCGGGTCTGTCGTGATAGCATTTCAGATGCATTTTCACCTCGGAAGAAGGCCTCCAGCCCTCGGCAGCCTCGATGATGTTGAAATCGTCGTCGATAAGACCTATTTTGTCGGGAGTTATCTCAGCCTTTGAAACACCCGTCTGAGTGGCAAGGTATCTGCCCTCTGCCACCTTTACGGTCACGTTTCCGTCGTTGGCTGCGACCCAGCCCTTCTGCCACATCTTGCGGCAGACTTCCACCATTTTTTCTTTGATGTCTTCGTACATGATTTTTCTTTCCTTTCAAAATATTCAGTTATGTGTACTTGATTTTTTCTATAGCGTTAGTTTTGTACTCTTTGCGGTAAATCAGAATTTGTCAGTTAGTCTGATTGAAGTCGTAGCTTTGCTGCATTACGAACAACTTCATGATCATCATTAAGCAATTCATGTATCTTTGATAATGGCGAATTTGGATTTAAAATAGCTGTTTCTCTAACTTCAAAATCTGTATCTTGAAGTAATACCTCAAGAGTTTCCGGCGATGTGTGTATATTTTCCGCAACGCTTTCTCGAACTTCGATATATGGAGAATGGGATAGTTTGTCCAATAAATCAGCGTTTATAAGGTGATCTGCAGCATACCAAAGTCTTGCTCTTTTCTTTAATTCCTTGCGGGAGACAGTTTCTCCGAGGATTTTTGCAGTACAAGCGATCAATTCTTCTCTGTTGTAGTTATCATTTTCATGTCTTATATTATCAAATGCTGATTTTAAGAAAAACATTATGGATTCACCCTACAATCTGTAATTACCGCTTCATCTCACTAAACCTATAAATAAAAGCTCAGACAACGCCCTTTTGCAGCATGATATTAGCATATATAGCCTTTTCGCCCGTTGCGATAATAGCATAAGCGGTCTTGGCTTCCTCGTAGAAAGCAAAGCGCTCTATCTCGCCGATAGCGCTTGCTCCTCTGTCGTCATGCTTTGCGACTATTGCCTTGTATTCCTCCCAGATAGGCGTTTCTGCGTTGTCGCCCGGCATTACCTGCATGAGATTTACAGGCTTTTCAACGTAGGTGTCCAGTGGGAAAAGCTGCAGGATCGCATCAAGCAGCTCGGGTACTCCGTGACCGTCGCAGCGTATTACCTTGGCGTTTTTGCCCATGCTTTCGCAGGGAAAGTTTCCGTCTGCGATAACTATTCTGTCGCTGTGTCCCATTTCGCAGAGCGTTTTTAACAGCTCGGGCGAAAGAATGGCAGGTATATTTTTAAGCATTTGCGGTTACCTCCTTGTATTTTTTATAAGCCTCCGCCCACTTGTCGGCGTCTTCAGGCTGGAATGTATATATTTTCTCGGAGTTTCTCACTATCTCTCTCGCTTGGGCAAGACCCGATATCTCGCCCTCTGCCATAAGCTGAATTGCTATGTTGCCAAGAGCGGTGGCTTCAACAGGTCCGCTTGAAACGGTGCAGCCGCATGAGCAGGCGGTCAGCTGTGACAAAAATCTGTCCTTTGTTCCGCCGCCGACCATGTAGATAGTTGAGTATTTCTTGCCTGTGCAGGCTTCAAGCTCTTCCTTTGCGCTGCGGTATTTAAGCGCAAGACTTTCATAAATGCAGCGCATTATCTCGCCGTCATTCTGCGGAACAGGCTGACCTGTCCGACTGCAATATTCGCAAATGCGCTTTGGGATATTTCCCGCAGGCGTAAACTCGGGTGCGTCGGGGTCGATAAAGCTCTTAAACGGAGCGGCATCTCTCGCCATGTTTTCAAGCTCCATAAAGCTGTATTCCTTGCCCTCTCTTATCCATTGACGTCGGCTTTCCTGAATGAGCCACAAGCCTATGATGTTTTTGAGAAAAGAAGTCTTTTCATCATATCCAAGCTCGTTTGTAACGTTGAGCCTGTAAGAGTTTTCATCTATCACAGGAGAGTCAAGCTCCGTTCCCAGCAAGCTCCAAGTGCCGCAGGAAAGGAAGATAAAGTCCTTTTCGGCAGCAGGAGTTGCCGCCAGAGCGCACTGGGTGTCGTGTCCGCAGACGGAGATGACTTTTATGGGCGCAATGTCAAGCTCTTCGCAAAGCTCAGCCGAAAGAGTTCCCACAACGCTGCCGCTTTTTATTATCTGCGGCATGAGGGAAGTCTTTATGCCAAGCTTGTCAAGAACTTTGTCAGACCATTTCTTTTCCTTTGCGTCAAACAGCTGCGTGGTGGAAGCTATGGACTGCTCGGCGTGTATCTCACCGCTTAAAAAATACTCAAATAAGTCGGGCATCAGCACAGCCTTGTCCGCACGGTCAAGCAGCTCGGGACGATTTTTCACAAGACTTAAAAGCTGAAAAGCCGTGTTTATCTCCATAAACTGATTGCCTGTAATATCGTAAAACTCGGTCTTGTCAATAAGTTTAAAGCTTTTCTCCACCATTCCCGCAGTTCTGCCGTCACGGTAGTGAACGGGGTTTTCAAGCAGTCTGCCGTCCTTGTCAAGCAGACCGAAATCTACTCCCCATGTATCTATCGCCACGCTTTCCACGCCGTATGGCTTAGCCTTGATAAGGCTCTGCTTTATCTCATGGAAAAGCCGCAGAACGTCCCAGTACATAGTGCCGCCCAGTATCACGGGATCGTTTGAAAAGCGGTGTATCTCTTCAAGGGCTATCCTTTCGCCGTCAAACGTTCCCACGATAGCACGACCCGACGACGCTCCGAAGTCTATGGCTAAAACTTTTTTCATCTGTTCATCTCCCAATCGCTGTATTCGGAATTATCTGATATTCTTATACATCGGACCGTAAGCCGCACAGGCTCTGAAGTCCTGACCTTCCTTGTCCATGCCGAAAGCGTTCCATGCAGCAGGACGGAATATCTTCTCCTCGGGAACGTTGTGCATACAAACGGGTATTCTCAGCATTGAGCAGAGTGTGATAAGGTCTGCACCGATGTGGCCGTAGCTGATAGCGCCGTGATTTGCACCCCAGTTGTTCATTACATCATAAGCTGTCTTGAATGCACCCTCGCCTGTTGTTCTGGGAGCGAACCATGTGCAGGGCCATGTGTAGTCAGTTCTCTTCCACAGCTTGTCGGTAACTTCGTCGGGAAGCTTGACAGTCCAGCCCTCAGCTATCTGCAAAACAGGTCCCAGACCCTTGACAAGATTCAGACGTATCATTGTAGCAGGCATTTCAGCGTCTGTTACAAAGCGTGAGGAATATCCGCCGCCTCTGAAATAACCAAGATCGGCAGGATTCCATGTGGTCTTGCCCATGATAGCCTTCTGATCCTCTTCGGTAACCTCGTACCATGGCTTCATTGTGGGGTTGCCGTTTTCGTCCTTTGCTCCGCCGTTTGCGTCAAGACAAGCTGCACCAGAGTTGATAAGGTGGATAAATCCGCCTGCTTCCTTAGCCTTACCCTCAAGCTCATAGCCTGTTGCCTTTTTAACAGCCTCGGGCGACCAGTATGTACGGACATCTGCAAATATCTGAGCACGGTTTGTCAGCAGCTTCATAAACAGCATACCAAGACCGTTGAGAACGTCGTTTTCGGTTGCGAGAACATAAGGCTCTCTTGCGCCGTTCCAGTCAAAGGAGGTGTTGAGCATAGCTTCGGGGAAGTCGCAGTTGGGGTAGAAATCCGTCCACTGACGCTGACCCTGGAAGCCTGCGGCAATAGCGTTGTGACCCACCATTTCCTCCTCGCAGCCTTCGGGGAGATTCTTGTTTCCGTTCATAAGATCCTTGATGATGCACATCATCTTAACGACAAATTCCCACTGCTCGTCCTTGACCTCTCTTGACTTCTGAACTTCTTCGGGGTTCTTGTCGAAGCCTTCGATACAGTATTTCTTTGTCCATTCAAGAGCCTTTTTAAATTCGTTTTCGTCGTAAACGCCCTCGGTCATTCGTCTGATGATCTCTACCTCGTCTACAGATTCAACTCTCATGCCAAGATATTCTTCAATAAATTCGGGGCTGATTATTGAGCCGCCAATACCCATTGTTACGGAGCCTATCTGCAAATAGCTCTTGCCTCTCATCGTGGCGGCAGCAACGGCGCATCTTGCAAAGCGCAGCAGCTTTTCCTTGACGTCTTCGGGAATAGAAGTATCGTCAGCCTCCTGAACGTCGTGACCGTAGATACCGAAAGCGGGCAGACCTTTCTGAGCGTGTGTAGCAAGCACCGATGCGAGATAAACAGCTCCCGGACGCTCGGTCCCGTTAAAGCCCCATACGCCCTTTATGGTCATAGGGTCCATATCCATAGTTTCAGCGCCGTAGCACCAGCAGGGAGTAACGGTCAGAGTGATGTCAACTCCGCACTTCTTGAATTTGTCGGCGCAGGCGGCAGCCTCAGCAACTCTGCCGATAGTTGTGTCGGCGATGACCACCTTGACAGGTTCGCCGTTTGAATATCTGATGTTCTCCTCAAAAAGCTTAGCCGCAGCCTTTGCCATGTTCATGGTCTGCTCTTCAAGTGATTCTCTTACCTTGAGATAGCCTCTTCTTCCGTCAATGGTAGGACGGATACCGATAACTGGATAATCTCCGATAAGTCTGTTCTCTGCCATAATAATACCTCCGGTAAAAAAGATTCTTAGTGTTTTGCCGTCAAAAAGACAACGTTTACATACAAAATAATTATACCACATTTTTAATAGTTTGTCTTGCAGTTTTTTCATGGCAGAAAGTAAAACTTTTATCGGGATTTTTGTGCAGTTTTTATAAAAGATAAACGGCAATATGTGTAATAATTTCTCTTTTAAGGTTGACTTTTCTTTCGCAAGATGATATAATTAACAAAAGAAATATATTACCGTAGTATGGTGAAGTACCAGAGCAGGATAATACAACTGTCGATTTTTGTATAGCAGAGCGGTAAGCTTTGATTTCAGTAAACAGGAGTTTGCCAATGGTGAAAAAATAAAAAATTGCATTAGTCGTCTCAGCTATCTCTAATAAAGCTTGAACAATAAAATTCGCCGCCGCACATTTATCAACGGTAAATGTGCGGCGGCGTTTTATTCTGCCGATAGTATATCCTTTTAAACCGAATTGTCTTTCAGGTTGATAGACCTTATCTTCTGCCTCAGCGGAAGTATCTGCGACGGCGTTACGGATATCTCGTCGATGCCCATTTCAAGGAACTGCCTTGCCATTGAAGTGTCCGAGCCAAGCTCTCCGCATAAGCCCACCCATATGCCGGCTTTGTGTGCGTTGTCGCAGGCGATCTTCATCATTCGCAGAACAGCCGTGTGGCTTTCGTTGTAGTAATTTTCAAGCAAAAGATTCTGACGGTCTTTCGCCAGAACATACTGCTCCAGATCGTTTGTGCCTATGCTGAAAAAGTCCGATTCCTGTGCAAGCAGGTCGCTGAGTATCACGGCGGCAGGCGTTTCGATCATTATGCCTACCTCGATATCCTCGCTGTACGGCTGACACCTTGCTCTCAGCTGCGATTTTGCTTCCTCCAGCAGCTCTTTTGCACGTTTTAGCTCATAAACGTCCGAGATCATCGGGAACATGATCGCCAGATTTCCGTAAACCGAAGCCCTCAGCAAAGCTCTCAGCTGAGTTTTGAACATTTCGGGGCGTTCAAGACAAAGCCTTATCGAGCGAAGTCCCAGCGCAGGATTCTGCTCTTTGGGAAGTCTGAAATAGCCCACATTCTTGTCCGCTCCTATATCCATTGTGCGGATTATTACTTTTTTGCCGTTCATTTTTTCAAGAGCCTTCCGATAGGTGAAAAACTGTATCTCCTCATCAGGCAGCTCGTTTCGTTCAAGATAGAGAAATTCGCTTCTGAAAAGACCTATGCCTCCGGCGTCGTTTTCAATTGCACGGTCAATATCCGAGAGTCCGCCGATGTTGGCGTAAAGCTTTACTTCCGTGCCGTCAAGAGTAATGTTCTTCCTGCCCTTGAAGCGTTTCAGAAGCTCACGCTTTTTGGCTTCCTCCTCCTGCTTTTCCTCCATAGCCCTGAAGGTCTCTTCATCGGGGTCGATGTAAAGAGTTCCGCTGTAGCCGTCTATCAGCGCTTCATGACCGTCATAGCTTTCAAGCAGATTTTTTCCCACGCCGATTATTGCGGGAATGTTCATTGTTCGGGCAAGTATCGCCGTGTGCGAATTTGACGAGCCGTAGCAGGTGGCAAATGCCTGAACCTTTGTCTTGTCAAGCTGAACGGTCTCGGAGGGAACAAGGTCGTCGGCGCAGATTATCGCCTTTTCACTCATTACAAAACGCTTTTGCGACTTGTTCTGAATGTGCCTGATAAGCCTGTCACAAACGTCCTTGATATCGGCGGAACGTTCCTTTATGTATTCAGAATCCATTTCACGCATGGTCTGAAAATAATCTCTTGACGTTCTGGCAACGGCATAGTCGGCATTGTAGCGGTCCTTCAGAATATGCTCCTCAACGTGGCTGTTGAAATCCTCGTCGTTTATTATCATCTGGTGGATTATAAAAATGCCGGCGTCGTTTTTTCCCACGTCGTTGACAGCCGTGCTGTAAAGCTCCGAAAGCTCCTGAAGAGCGCAGGTCTTGGCATACTCATACCGCTGCATTTCAAGCTCGGTATTGTCGATCTGGCGTTTTACCACTATGTTTTCGTCACGCCTGTAGAACAGCAGCTTTCCTCTTGCTATTCCTCCGAATACTGGTTTTCCTTTCAGCCGGATCATTTTATGCTCACGCCCTTCCTTTTGTATTTTGCGTTTTTCTGCCGTCAGTTTTTCACAAAGGCATTTTTACCGCATTATATTTATCTTCTATTATTTATATTATATCATTTTTATTAAGAATTTCAATATATTTTTGTACAATTTACACATTGTTAAGGATTTTCGGAACAATTAATCCGAACTTTACTTTTGTGCTTCAAAGCTTTAGCCTGTAATGAATATTATTCATAAAAAACCGTGAGCATAACTTTTGATAATCGGAATAGAATTTATTATACGGACGAGTATGATATATCACAAAGTTACCCGAAAAACGAAAGGAGAACAAATTTTATGCTTGAGGTTCTGGAAAAGCAAAATACGGCTGAGCCGTCATATGCGCAGGCTGTCGGGCTTACTCGGACAGAGGCGGAAAGGCTGCTTAATATCAGCGGTGAAAACAGTATCGGCGGCAAAAAGAAAAACAGCGCCGTCAGGATATTTGCAAATCAGTTTCATGATGTAATGGTAATGATACTGCTTGCCGCAACGGTCATTTCGGTCATACTGGGGGAATATGACGACGCAGTTCCGATAATGATAATTGTGGTGCTTAATGCGGTGCTGGGATTTATTCAGGAATACCGCTGCGAAAAAACTCTTGAAAAGCTGGAGGAAATGACCGCTCCCACGGCAAAGGTCTACAGAGACGGAAAGCTTGCGACTGTTCCAGCAAAGCAGATCGTTCCGGGAGATGTGGTTGAAATAGAAGCAGGCGACAGAGTTCCTGCCGACGGCATAATCGTGTCGGCAAAGAATTTCACCTGTGATGAATCGGTGCTGACGGGTGAAGCCGTGCCCTGCGAAAAGAAAGCTCATTCGGGGGAAAGAGAGCTTACGTCAATGAATCTGCCCTACATAGCATATATGGGAACGGTCTGCACAAAAGGCAGCGCCCGTGTGGAGATTACGGCTACGGGAAAGCTCACGCAGATGGGAAGAGTTTCTCAGATGCTTGAAGATATAGACGATGAGCCTACTCCGCTGCAAAAAAAGCTTGGGGAGCTTGGAAAGATACTTGCGCTTATCTGCATAGGCGTATGCATACTTGTGTTTGCGGCAGGAGTTATCAGGGGAGAGCCGGTTCTTGATATGCTTATGACGGGAATAACCATAGCCATAGCTGCAATTCCCGAAGGACTTCCTGCAACGGTGACTATCGCTCTTGCTATTGCTGTGAGAAAAATGCTTAAAAGAAACGCTCTTGTTCACAGGCTCCATTCGGTGGAAACACTGGGCTGCGCCTCGGTGATTTGCACCGATAAAACGGGTACGGTGACAATGAACCGCATGACTGTGAAAAAGCTTCTGACCTGCGGCGCACAGCAGCAGGAATACACTTTCGGCGAGGGAGATGCGCAGGGAGTGTACTCAAGATCGGGGCAGCACCTTACAGCGTGGGAGGATATTGTGCTAAGCGAGCTTTTCATCTGCGGTACTGCCTGCAACAATGCAAGAATGACCGACGGCAGAGCGTCGTCGGAGCGCAACCGCAGCGGCAGAACATACAGCAGATTTGCGGCGGAGGGCGACCCAACCGAAGCTGCGATACTGTCGGCTTGCGCAAAAGGCGGTATAGACGTTATGAATTTCGGTCTTACAAGAATAGACGAGCAGCCTTTTGACAGCGAAACAAGATCAATGTCTGTGACCTGTATTGATCTGCAAAAGGAAAGATACATTTACAAAAAGGGTTCGCCGGACGTTATTCTGCGTGAGTGTTCCTATAAAATATCCGATTCGGAGGGAAGACTCAGAGAGCTTAGCGACAAGGACAGAGCGCAGATAGTAAAATGCTGCGACCAATATGCGGCGGACGGTCTGCGTGTGCTGGCGTTCTCCAAAATATACAGAGGAAACGTTATATTTCTCGGACTTATGGCTCTTGCCGATCCGCCCAGACCCGAAGCCAGGAGGGCGGTGAGAGAGTGTGAAAAAGCAGGCATAAAGACGGTGATGATAACGGGCGACCACAAGCTTACCGCCTGTGCTGTTGCGAGAGAGGTGGGTATTCTCCGTGAGGGAGGTCTTGCATTTACAGGCGACGAGCTTGACAAAATGTCGGACGATCAGCTTGCCGATGTTGCCGACCGTGCCGCAGTATTTGCAAGGGTGACTCCTGCACACAAGCTTCGGATAATAAAAGCATACAAGTCAAAAGGTCACGTCTGCGCAATGACAGGCGACGGAGTAAACGACGCTCCTGCGGTAAAAGAGGCTTCTATCGGCGTATCAATGGGAATATCGGGTACTGACGTAACAAAACAGGCGGCGGACTGTATTCTTCTTGACGACAATTTTGCAACTCTTGTAAGCGCAGTCGAAGAGGGAAGAACCATTTATCAGAACATCAGAAAATTCGTGCGCTATCTGATATCCTGCAACATAGGCGAGGTACTTACCATGCTTGGGGGAATAATAATGGGGCTGCCCATGGTGCTTGTTCCTGCGCAGATACTTCTTGTAAATCTGGTGACAGACGGACTTCCTGCGGTGGCTCTGGGACTGGAGCCTGCCGAAAAGTCGGTGATGACCAAGCCGCCCAGAAAGGAATCCGACAGCTTTTTCAGCGGCGGACTGCTTTCAAGAATAATCATAAGAGGAATACTCATCGGTCTTTGCACGCTTGCAGCATTCACCATACTGCTGAAAACAGGCAGCACTCTTGAAGCGGCAAGAACGGGAGCGCTTATAACTCTTATAGCTTCTCAGCTGATACACGTTTTCGAGTGCAAAAGCGAAGAAAAAACGCTGTTTTCAATACCTCTGTTTTCAAACAGATTTCTCATTTTTGCCGTGCTTGCTTCGGCGGCGTGTCTTGCGCTTTGTATGTATCTTCCCGTACTCAGCGGAGTATTTGCGCTTGTGCGTCTGAAAGCGTGGGAGTGGATAATTTCGCTTGCGCTTTCGCTGGCTGTTCCGCTTATAGCTGCGGTGGCGGCTAAGGTGAAATGACGCAGGGAAAGCATAGAAAAAGGGACTGCTGCACAGTCTGAAAAATTACAGAGAAAACGGGTCGATGTAGGCATCGACCCGTAATTCTTTGATTTTTCAACTATCATGCAACAGTCCCTTTGTTATTTTTATGCTTATTATCCCGCTTTGCTTATAGTTTCGGAAAGCTTTTTGGCAGCAGGAGCGATGTTGTTGATAAAATCGCCGTAAGGCTCTGTGCCGTCGGTAGTCCACGGAAGAATACCGCTCCAGCCGTTTTCATAGCACCAAAGATAGGCTTCATCCAATGTAACGGGAGTGGTGATGCCCGTAACTCCCGTGGTCTCACATTCGCCCAATACTATAGGCTTTGAGGTATCCAAGCCGAATTCCTCGGGAGTAACTCTGAAAGGCATTCCGAATGAGGGAAGCTGCCACTTGTAGTAGTGGGTCGAATAGAAATCAAGGTAAGCCTTGTCGCTGTCATAGCAGCTTCTGAAAAACTCGTCTGAGCCGTAATTGCCTTGGTAATTGTCGCTGTTGTATTTTATCATGCCGAAGCCGACGGTAACAAGAATGTCGCTGTTCTCATGTATCGCAGCGGCGCAGCGTGAAAAATAGTGCCCCATAGCGTCCCACGAAAGCTGACCGCATTCTTCGTTTTCAACAACCCAGTCAGGCTCGTTGCACAGGTCAATGCTCCAGAGATATTCATTGTTGTCATAACGCCGGCAGAACGGGATAACATAGTTGTTCACATAGCTGTCGATAGCTTCATCGTTCTGTACCATTGTGCGCCATTTCATATGATTTTTGTTCTGATCCTTAAAGTGGTCGAATGAAATGAGCGTTGCCATAACGTATATTTCATACTTCTGCGCCAGCTGGAAATAAACATCAAGACTCTGCCAGTGCTCATCGGTAGCGCCGGTAACAAATCCGTTGTCGTCGATGTTTATACCAACGTCGCCGCTGCAGGTTATCCATACACGGGTGGAATTCATTCCGTTTTCTTTCATGGTAGAGAACATCTTGTCCCAGTACTCAAAATCAAAGCTGCCTCCGAAGTCGTCCCAGTGCTGCCATGGAGCGTTCATTCCGTTCATGAAAACTTCTTTTCCGTCAGCTACGAAACGGGCGTTTTCAATTGTTATTTTAGCAGCCGGGTCGCTGACAAATTCGGGAGCTTTTACTCCTGCCACAGAGCTTGTATCTTCAGCGGTACTGCTTCCGCTGCTGTCAGAGCAGCCGGCAATTCCGGTGCAGAGCAGAACTGCCGACAGAAAAGCGGCGGTTATTCTTTTAATATCCATAATGTCACCTCATAATTATGTTTGTGATTTTACACTGTGCAATTCGGGGGAATTGCTTGTTTCTATTATACAGCCAATCAAAAATGCAGTCAACCGTTTTTTTAGATTTTTTCAGGTTTTCCCATTGCTGTGACGCTGCGGCTTATTTTGTAGGATTACAATAGAAGCGTTACAAAAATTAATAAAAAAGAGTAGCGGAAAA
>JBJERD010000111.1:0-23729 GCA_051882095.1 Oscillospiraceae bacterium | reverse complement strand
TGGCAGACAAAAGATCGACATTCGCCGTTTTGCAGGAGTGAAGTTTGCGGCGATAGGCAGCGGCACGGCAGCGGCGCTTGAAAGCAGAGGGATATTCCCCGACCTTGTGCCTGAAAAATACACGGCTGCGGCTCTGGGCAGACTTCTTTCGCAGAAGCTTCCGAAGGGCGAAAAGGCTCTTATCCTGCGAGCGGAGAAAGGTTCGGCTGAGCTTACCCACATTCTTGACGAAAACGGCGTTTTGTACGACGAGATAAAGACCTACGATGTTGTGTGCGATGAAAATCTGTCCGCCAAAACAATAGAAACCGATTATATCACCTTTGCAAGCTCTTCGGGAGTGGAGGCGTTTTTTGAGAACGGATTTAAGCTTTCTCAACGAACAAAGGCGGTGTGCATAGGCGAGATAACCGCAGAAACTTTGAAAAAATACGGAGTTTCGGAGCTTGCGGTGTCGAAGATACAAAACATTCAGGGCATTGCAGACGTAATTATGTCCGAAAAAGCATGAAAGGAGATAAGCTCCACAGGGAGCGTTTATGTAATATGAAAAGATTCAGAAGACTGAGAGCCACAGCTCAGCTGCGCAGACTTGTAAGCGAAACACGCCTTGACAAAGCGGATATGATATATCCCATATTTGTTGCGGAGGGCGAAAATATAGAAAACCCCGTTGAGTCCATGCCGGGCGTTTTTCAGTACTCGGTGGACAGACTTGACGATATTTTAAGCAGGATAGACCGCAGCGGAATTTCGGGGCTGCTTATTTTCGGTATCCCTGCACATAAGGACGAGGCGGCTTCGTCGGCATATGACGACAACGGAGTTACCCAGCAGGCGATCAGATATATCAAAAGCAGATATCCTGAGATGATAGTCATTGCGGACGTTTGCCTTTGCGAATATATGTCCCACGGACATTGCGGAGTAGTGTGCGGAAACGAGATACTCAATGACGAAACGCTGCCGCTGCTTTCAAAAATGGCGGTGAGCCTTGCAGGTGCAGGAGCGGATATAATTGCACCCTCTGACATGATGGACGGAAGAGTGGCTGCCATACGACAGGCTCTTGACGAAAACGGCTTCGTGAATGTGCCTATACTTTCCTACAGCGCAAAATTCGCTTCGGGATATTATTCGCCCTTCCGTGACGCTGCACAGTCGGCTCCCGGCTTCGGCGACAGAAAGACCTATCAGATGGACTGCGCCAACGGAGAGGAAGCTCTTAGAGAAATAGCCGATGACATCGACGAGGGTGCGGACATGGTAATGGTAAAGCCTGCGCTGGCGTATCTTGATGTGGTAAAGGCGGCAAAGGAGCGGTTCGGACTGCCTCTTGCGGTCTACAACGTCAGCGGAGAATATTCAATGGTAAAGGCGGCTGCAAAGCTGGGCTGGATAGACGAAAAGAGAATAGTTATGGAAAATCTCACGGCGATAAAAAGAGCGGGAGCGGATATAATAATCACCTATCACGCTCTGGACGCCGCAGAGTGGCTTGATGAGCAACGCTGACAGGCAAGGAGCATGAAAAGTATGAATACCGAAAGATCGCAGAAGCTTTATGAACAGGCAATGGAGTTTATGCCGGGAGGAGTGAACAGTCCGGTAAGAGCCTGCCGCTCGGTGGGAAGAACTCCTCTTTTTATAGACCGTGCCCAGGGAGACAAGATATACGACGCCGACGGCAACGAGTATATAGACTATGTATGCTCGTGGGGACCTAATATCTTAGGTCACTGCCGAAAAGAGGTCATTGACGCAGTAGTGGAGAGCTGCCGCAGAGGACTTACCTTCGGCGCTTGCCACGAGGGGGAGATAAAGCTTGCACAGCTTATACGCAGGCATTTTCCCTCGATGGAAATGCTCCGCCTTGTAAATTCGGGTACGGAAGCGGTCATGAGCGCAGTCCGTGCGGCGAGAGGATTTACTCATAGAGATAAGATAATAAAATTCGAGGGCTGCTATCACGGACATTCGGACGGTCTGCTGGTGAGAGCAGGCTCGGGACTGCTGACAAACTCCATTCCCGACAGCGCCGGTGTTCCCAAAGGATATACAGACAACACTCTGCTTGCAAAATACAACGACTGCGGCTCGGTGGAAAGTCTTTTTGAGCAGTATGGGAACGATATAGCCTGCGTTATCGTTGAGCCTTGCGCTGCAAACATGGGAGTAGTTCCGCCAAAGGAAGGCTTTTTGCAGTTTCTGCGAGATATCACACAACAGTACGGCTCGCTGCTCATATTCGACGAGGTCATCACAGGCTTTCGTCTCAGCATAGGCGGAGCGCAGCAGTATTACGGCGTTGCGCCTGACATGACCACTCTGGGAAAGATCGTGGGTGGAGGAATGCCCCTTGCGGCTTACGGCGGAAAGAAAGAGATAATGGAGTGCGTTGCTCCGCTGGGTTCGGTATATCAGGCAGGCACTCTTTCGGGAAATCCTGCGGCGGTGGCTGCCGGTATCGCCACAATAGAAGCTATGGAACGCTGCGAAGAAATTTACAGCGAGCTGGAACGCAAATCGGCAATGCTTGAACAGGCAATGAAAGGCGCAGGACTTAACGTCAACCGTGTGGGTTCGCTGCTGACGGCTTTTTTCACCGACCAAAAGGTCACTGACTATGAATCGGCCAAGACCTCCGATACCCACCGTTATGCAGATTATTTCAGATATCTTCTGGACAGAGGGATATACACCGCTCCTTCACAGTTTGAGGCGATGTTCGTGTCCGCCGCTCATGACGATAAGGATATCGGATACACCTGTGATGTTATTTCGGAATTTAGATAAAAAATCGCTGCCGCACAATCGGAATTTGCGGAAAGACGGAATTAAACCGATTTTCTCAAATACATCGACCGTGCGTCAGCTTTATTTGTATTACTTTTTAGCTCTTACGCCGCAAGCCTTGATAAACTGTATCACCACCATAGAGCCGAAGCTGAGAGCGTATACTGCAGCAAGCAGACCGCCCGAAAGCTTTACTACCTTGAAAATTCCCGACAGCGCAGGAATAAGGATAACACAGCTGATAAGCGCAAGGCCTGCGATAAACGCCAGCACTCCGAATTTGTTGCTGAACATTTTCTTTGTGAACATGACAGGTTCGTCGGATTTGCAGCTGAAACCGTGGAAAAGTCTTGACATACAAAGCGTTGCAAAAGACATGGTCATTGCAGCGCCTGCGCCCATGTAGTGATTTCCCAGCAGGAATGCGATTATTGTGGCTATGCTTATCACCAGTCCCGAGCAGCCAATTTTAAGCATGAACTGCTTTGTGAGAATACTTTCTCCGGCAGGTCTTGGCTTGCGCTTCATTACTTCGTCGCTGTGGGGTTCAAGTCCCAGAGCTATGGCAGGCAGCGAGTCGGTAAGAAGATTTATAAACAGCAGATGTATCGCCGCAAAGGGTACGGGAAGTCCGCCCAGCGAACAGAAAAGCACCGTGATTATTCCTGCAAGATTTCCCGAAAGCAGGAACAGTATGGACTTTTTGATGTTGTCGTAAATGTTTCGTCCGTTCTTTACCGCCTTTACGATAGTGGCGAAATTGTCGTCGGCAAGCACCATTGAGGCTGCGTCCTTTGAGACCTCAGTTCCCGTAATTCCCATTGCAACGCCAACGTCAGCCTGTTTAAGCGCAGGAGCGTCGTTTACTCCGTCGCCCGTCATTGCAACTATCTTGTCGTTTTTCTGCCATGCCTTGACTATTCTTATCTTGTGTTCGGGAGTAACTCTTGCATATACCGACTTGTCCTTCACAAAATCCACAAGCTGTTCGTCTGTATAATTATCAAGACTGCTGCCCTCGACAGCCTCTGAAAAGTCGTTAAGAATACCTATCTCTTTTGCGATAGCAGAAGCCGTTACAATGTGGTCGCCCGTTATCATCACAGGCTTTATGCCTGCCGCTTTACATTCCTCCACCGCTTGCTTTGATTCGGCTCTCGGCGGGTCCATCATGGCGATAAGTCCCATGAAATCCAAGCCGTATTCGTCCTCTGCCGTTATCTCGGAAACGTTAAGCTTTTTGCAGGCGAAGCAAAGTACTCTCAGTCCCTGAGCAGAAAGCTCCTCCACCTGCGCTTTTATCTGTTCCGCCGTCTGATGAGAGCAGGTCATTCTGCCTATAAGAACGTCGGCAGCGCCCTTTGTGTACATAATATTCTCGCCGTTGACAACGTTCAGCGTTGACATAAGCTTTCTGTCGGAATCAAAGGGTATCTCGCTTATTCGAGGGTAGTCGGCACGGAGCTTTTCCTCGTCAAGACCTCTGTTCACCGCATAATTCACCAGAGCCGTTTCGGTTGGGTCGCCTATTTCAACTCCGTCCTTGCACTGGGAATCGTTGCAAAGCACCGAAGCTCTAACAAGAAGCTTTTCTCCCTCGTTATCCATGCTGCCGTCGTCAGCGGCTATCATGTGACCGTCAATGACTATCTTTCTCACCGTCATTTTGTTCTGGGTAAGAGTTCCCGTCTTGTCCGAGCAGATGACCGATACCGAGCCAAGTCCCTCAACAGCCTGCAGCTTTCTGATGATAGCGTTTTCCTTGGACATTTTCTGAGTTCCGAAAGAAAGCACTATGGTGACGATAGAGCTTAGCGCTTCGGGAATAGCCGCCACTGCAAGGGCGATGGCAAACATCAGCGAGTTCATCATAACGTCCGATGTGATGCTGTCCGCTCTCACAAGGCTGAGACCGAACACCAGCGCACATATTATGAGAATTGCCACGGAAAGCTTTCTGCCGAAGTTGTCAAGAGTGTTTTGCAGCGGAGTTTTGCGTTCCTCGGCGTTCTGGATAAGAGAGGCGATCTTGCCTACCTCGGTGTTCATTCCGATATCGCAGGCAATGAATTTTCCTCTGCCGTAGGTGACAAAGCTGCCCGAGAACACCATGTTTTTTCTGTCGCCCAGCGCACATTCGCAGTCGATAGCCTCCGGGCTTTTTTCAACATTAAGGCTTTCACCAGTCAGGGCGCTTTCGTTCACCTGTAGAGAAGCGCACTCGATAAGCCGTCCGTCGGCTGGTATCTGATCGCCTGCCTCAACTATGACAACATCTCCCACCGTAACGTCTTCCGACGGAATAACAATGGTTTCACCGCTGCGCAGCACCTTTGCATTGGGGGAGGACAGCTTTTTCAGATTGCTCAGCGATTTTTCCGCCTTTAGCGTCTGAACCGTTCCAAGGATCGCATTCATGGTGATTACCACAAGTATCACCGCCGTGCTTTCGGCGTCTCCCATGAAAGCGGAAACGGCTGCGGCTACGATCAGGATAATTACAAGAAAATCCTTGAACTGCTCAAGAAAAACCACAAGGGGACTTTTCTTTTTGCCCTCGGATATCTGATTTTTGCCGTATTTTTCGGCGTTTTTTGCAGCCTGCTGAGATGACAGACCGTTTTCTGAGGAGTCAAATTCCTTAAAAAGCTCTTCGGGTGATCGACGATAACATTGTTTCATTTGAAGCATTCCTTTCAAATTTTGATTTGTTTGCGGACAAAACAAAAAACGGCAAGACAATTATTGGAATAACTACGATATAGGTAATTATTTCAATAAAAGTCTCGCCGTTTAGATATGAAGCGGATCATAAAAATGATCGTATTGACGCAAACATAAACAGCAGAGTCCGAAAATATCAGAAGCTGCCGCCAGCTACTCTCTTTTACAAATACATTATAGCAGACAAAAATACATTTGTCAATACATTTTATAAAATAAATTATCGTCCGTGTGAGTGCAGCAAAAAAGACCGCACAAAATGTACGGTCTCTTTCAAAGGAAATTATGTGAAGAAAGTTAGTCTTCTGATGGTGTAGCTGAGATGTTGGAGTTAGCTTCCTTAACAAGGTAGTCAACTTCGCCCTCGTGCTCGCCGCGGCAAGCTGTCCATGTTGTCTCGTTACCGCCGGAGATCATAGTAGCCTGTGAAACTGCCATCATAACAGTGTTCATTTCAGGCGATACACCCTCCTGGAGGTCGAATACAGGATGCTCAGCTGCCATCTGATACAGAGTCTCACGCATTTCAAGCATTTCGTCAGACCACTTGTATTCGTCCTTAAGAACTTCGGTAGTGATGCTGCTTGCTTCCTGGTTTGTTACCTGAACGCAGTCAAGGTATGCAGCAACGCCCTCAGGGTTAGGAGCGCCTGTACAAATGGTGTAGCCGTTTACTCTTGCAGATACATAGTAAGCGTCAGCGTCAGGGTTCTTAGGCATTGGAACGAACATGATCTCGCCTGCTTCGATGTCTCCGAAAAGTTTAGTAGACTCAGGAGGTCCCTCGATAGCCCAGAGACCTACAGGAATGAACAGAGTCAGGTATGAACCGAGACCTTCACCTGTTTCACCGCTTCCTCTTGTGCTCCAGTTGTTGTCGCAGCGAGGATATACAACTCCGTTCTTCTGGAGGTTATACATTCTGTCCTGAACCTTTTCGATAGCAGGGTCAGACATATTTGAAACGATCTGTCCGTTTTCAAGTCCGATCATAGGAACGCCGCTTGTCTCGGAAAGAGCCTTGCCGTACCAGTAACCGTCAAGAGCGTACTTATCTTCATCGGCATTGGTGAACTCAACACACATATCGGTGAATACGTCCCAATCCCACTCGTCATTCTTGAACAGCTCAGCAGGATCTTCAAAACCGTTCTCGTCTATGGTAGTTCTGTTATAAATGCAAGCGTAGTTAGGTGTAGGCTCGATAACTGCTATGTAGTGCTTGCCCTGGAAAAGGAACTCGTCGCAGTATGACTTGGAATCCTTCCACAGGTCGGAATCGAGATCGATATAATCGTCGATAGGCTGGAACATAGCTCTGATAGCGCCTCTCGGGAATGTATCCATATCGTCAGCAGGGAAGAAGTCGGGAGAATCGCCTGCCATAACGTCTGTAGCGAGCTTTGTGTATCTGTCTGCATATGTTGTGATAGTAGGCTCGATCTTACCGTCGTATTTGGTCTTGAAAAGCTGAATAGCAGGGGGCATTACCTTACCCTCTGTAGGGTTGATATCATAGTGAGCCATCCACTTGATGGTAGTGTTTTTCAGATCTCTGTCGGGCAGCTTGCTTGCAAGAGAATCAACCAGCTGCTGCTGTTCTTCATTAAGATCCTTACCGGGGGCTACTGAGCTTTCGTCCTTCTTATCGGAACTGCCGCAAGCAGCCATTCCGGCAGCCATAATAACTGCAAGAGAAGCAGCCATCAATCTTTTTGCCAATTTCATTTAATAATAACCTCCTTAAATTACGGACTGTTAGTCCTGCACAAAAAACTCTCTTCTCATCAGAATTTTCGTTCATTTTAATAATAACAAATCGAAGTTTATTAGTCAATCAGCAACTTGCAATATAAATCCCTTTGTTTTTTGGTGATTATGACAAACAGGTGTAAAATCTATGAATGATTACGTTTTCAGAAAACGTTTACTTTGTATTTTGCTTATCAATTCACAAAAAATTTACCTGACCGCTTGAAGCGGTATTTTACATAATAAGCGACTGTATCTCTTCAAACGACAGGTCGGGGTGCAGCACTCTGTTGACCGCCGCAGCCACCAGAGCAGCCGTCCGTGCGATAAGGTTGTCGATAGTCTTGGGAGTGACTATCATTCCACGGTACTTTTCGGGCAGCTCTGACAGGGTGTTTTCTCCCGCTATGGCGGCTATATCGGTAACGGTGGGGACTCCCACGGCTATGCACGGTATGCCGAGAGTTGCCTGTGAAAGCTCTTTTCTTGCGTTTTCGACTCCGCTGCCGGGAGAGATGCCCGTGTCGCACATCTGCACAGTTGTGCCCAGATGACTGAGATCCGAGCAGGCGAGAGCGTCAATGACTATCACCAGCTGAGGGGATATCTCGTTGCAAAGCGCTTTTACCGCCACCGAGGACTCAACTCCCGTCTGCGCCATAACTCCGGCGGTAAGCACCGAGACCTCCGAAAGGCCTTCGGTGTCAAGGTCTTTGGCAAGCTTTTTGATGTGCCTTGTGGCGAATATTTTGTCGGCGACCTGCGGTCCTAAGCTATCGGGAGTTATGGCTCTGTTGCCAAGACCCACCACAAGCACTCTTTCGGGGATATGGCACAGTCTTTCCAGCTCTTCGGCGAGGCATTTTACTCTGCCGTCGAAAAAGTCGCTGTAGCTTGAAAAATGCCCGTCCAGACTTTCCACCGTGATATATTTTCCCACAGGCTTGCCAAGCATATGGGCAGCTTTTTCGTTCTCCACGGTTATTTCGGTGACCTCGATGTTAATATCCTCACGGCTTCGGCGCACCTGAGAAACTCCCTCAAGCTGAGTGTGAAGCGATACCTGCTGCGCCGATTCCAGCGCCAGATCTGTTCTTGCAGACATAAAAGCACGACCTTTCATTAAATATATGTACGGCGGTTGCCTATATACTATATTAAATAGGGGGTGGGATAATGCAACGGGCGGAGCTTTCAAAATAATATTGCAATTTGCACAATTATCCGACCAGAAAACCGTGAAAATTTTTATTAAAACCCCTTGCATTTATATTCCGATTGTGGTATAATAATTGACAAGGCTTGTTTAAATGACTTACTGCATTTCCTCTCAGTCGTGCAGTTAGTTTATCCGAATAAGTGAATCTTATACATGAATGAGGGAGGTGTCGGTATGCCGAACATTAAGTCCGCTAAGAAGAGAGTTAAGGTTATCGAGACAAAAACTATGAGAAACAAGGCTGTTAAGTCTGATCTTAAGACAGCTCTGAAAAAGGCTGACGCTGCTGTTGCAAACAACGCTGACGATAAGGCAGAGGTTGTAAAGGCTGCTATCAAGAAGGTAGACATGGCTTGCACAAAGGGCATTATGCACAAGAACAAGGCTGCTAGAAAGAAGTCTCAGCTTGCTAAGTCTCTTAACGCTTAATTTTTGTTAAGAATAATTTTGAGCCGCATTTTATTGCGGCTCTTTATTTTTTGCCCCCCATGCAAAATTGTTGTGCGCTATTGATTTTTGGTATAAAACATGATATAATTTTTACGGATATGAATGGATAATGCTTTTGCGGTTCAGTAAAGGCTTGCCGGCTGTTATCCGGCGATTTGTTGAACATCATTTATTAAAGGAGTTAAGATATATGAAAAAAGTTCTTATGCTCGGAGGCTCTCATTTTCAGGTGCCGTCGATAATCACTGCAAAAAAGCTGGGGTATTATGTTATCACCTGTGACTATCTTCCGGACAATCCCGGTCACAAGTATGCTGACGAATATCACAACGTCAGCACTACCGACAAGGAAGCGGTTCTGAAGCTGGCTGAGGAGCTGAAAATAGACGGAATAGTATGCTACGCCTCGGACCCTGCCGCACCGACAGCTGCTTATGTGGCTGAAAAATTGGGACTGCCCACAAGTCCTTACAAATCGGTAGAGCTGCTTTGCAACAAGGACAAGTTCAGGCAGTTTCTTATCGACAACAACTTCAACACGCCTAAGGCAAAGGGCTATTCCTATGATGAAATGGGGCTTATGCTCAGCGAAATGGCGGAGTTCAGATTCCCTGTAATGGTCAAGCCTGTTGATTCTTCGGGAAGCAAGGGTGTAAAGAAGGTAGACTGTGCGGAAGATATGAAAGCGGCTGTTGACGCAGCTATGGAGTATTCAAGATGCAAGAGATTTATTGTTGAGGAATACGTTGAGAAGTACGGATATCAGATAGCAGGCGACGGTTTTTCGGTAGACGGAAAGCTTGTGTTCCGTTGCTTTGCAAACGAGCATTTTGACCCAAGCGGAATAAATCCTTATGTTCCGATCGGTGAGAGCTGGCCTTACAATATGCCGCAGAGAGTTCACGACAAGCTCCACGACGAATTGCAGAGAGCGATGACTCTTCTGGGAATGAAAACTCAGGCATATAACTTCGATGCAAGAATAGACAAGGACGAAAACGTATATATCATGGAGCTTGCGCCCCGCAACGGCGGAAATCTTATCGCTCAGGTAACCGATTACGCAACAGAAGTAAACATGGTGGAATACACCGTAAAAGCCGCAATGGGAGAGGACTGCAGCGACCTGCACATGGCAGAGCCCAGGGGCTTCTGGTCAAACTACATGGTACACAGTCAGAAGCCGGGAATACTGAAAGAAGTATGGATAGACGAGGATTTCAGAAAGAACAACATTGTGGAATATGAAATGCTCTACAAGCCGGGCGACGAGGTAGAGTCCTTCACGGGCTCAAACGGAACACTGGGAACGATGATACTGAAATTCGGTTCTATGGAAGAAATGCTTGAAAAGATGGACAACATGGAGAACTGGGTAAAGGTCATTGTTGAATAACGGGCAGGCTGTATGGTTTGATTTGGCATTTTGCATCTTTGGATAGAAAAAGCAGTCAAGTGGTTGCTTGACTGCTTTTTGCATATTTTATGTTCTGCGGTCAGACTATGTTTAAGGGGAAATTTGTTTGTATGATAAATTTCTGTTTGGAGAAGTAAGTATTATTAAAATTACAGGGAGAGAAAGTGATGTTAAAGAGAGCTGAATACAGAGATATCGCAAAATTGGAAAGCTATTATAAGTATGTTGCCGATAACACCGAAAATATGGATAAATACGGCAGATGGATATACGGACAACATCCCACAGATGATATGATAGAAGGGTATATCAATAATGGGGATATGTATTTTGCCGAAGAAAATGGAATGGTTATTGGGGCGGCGGCAGTAACATTTTTTCAGAATACCGATTATCATCCTGTACAATGGAATGTTGACGCCAAAGATGATGAGGCTGCGGTTATTCATATTTTGTGTATTGCTCCTGAGAAGCAAGGCTGTGGTCTTGCAAAGAAAATAGTAAAAGAAATTATAGATCTGGCGAAAACACAACATATGAAAGCTGTCAGATTAGATGCATTATGCTGCAATACACCGGCTCACAGATTATATGAAGACTTAGGCTTTGAAAAATGCGGAACTCAGAATTGGTACGCAAGTAATACGGGATACATTGATTTTTATTTATATGAGCTTGTGTTGCCTTGATATAAATGCGGTGTTTTTCAATACAGTCCACCGTCTTCTGCTCGGACGGCAGGTAAACGACTTGGCAACGATACAGAAAGCTGCTCACAAATCGAAAATTGATGAGCGTCAAAACAAGGTAAAAGCAATAAGGAGAAATTATGATAAGACAATATGAATCAAAAGACTTAGCACAATGTGCTGCAATATTCAAAGAAGCATTTTCGGAAGACGTATGGTCACAAACGTCCTGAGCAATAAAAGGCACAACAAAAACCTCTGTAGTTTTAGAACTGCGGAGGTTTTTTCAGCATATTTATACAATTGTCCCGAACCTTAACGGGCGTTTGGGTGTTGATTTTAACTGCCATAGAAAATTTCGCTTTTTTCGGTATGCGGCTGATGGAAGATTTTTTGCGTAACTAACATATCAGGTTTCAATGCGATATTATTCTTTACCGTTATTGAGTCTTACCTTGTTTATCACAATTCCGGCAGGCTCATGTGTCTTTTCGTTAAAGTACTCTTTGTACCTCCATTCATGGTTTTCTTCCTTCGGCAAAAGCGCCAGGAACATATAACTAAGACACCATTTCCGCAGTAAGTCTTTCTGCTCGCCGTTTTTCAATGTTTCGGGCAGATAGTCTTCCATAAGCCTTAACAGAGTGTCGTAGCTGATGAAATTCATTTTATTTTTTCTTTTTATTATTGATATTCTGTGGGCAAGATGAAAATGCAGGACTGCTTTCCATATGCTGCACTTATACTCAGGGTCGAGGATCGACGACTCTTTCATGATCTCAATTATTTTTAAACACTTTTGTTTTTTTCTGTTTGCCAAAAATCTATGCAGCGCAGGCATTACGGAACAGCGGTAGTACCTGTTTGATTTATAGAAAAATACGAATGACGGCTTGGATGTGCTTTTCTTACCGTAAATAATAATTTCGCTTTCTTCTTGTGAAGTGATTTTTATCCGCAGCTTTCTCATTTTCTTTAAGCTTTCTGTTACCTGTTTTTCCTTGTTTTTGTCCGAAAATACTACATCGGGATCTTTGCTTAACAGGTCAACAATGCTTTCTGTTGTAAAGAATGCAGGCGTTTTTCTTTCCATATAGCAGCCGATAGCTTCTGTTACCTTAATATCGAAAACAGTCAGCGGGTCGTCTGTATATTTTTTGCCGTCGTTATACCAAACGTTAAAAACAACCGAATCGTCACCGCTTTTGACCATATATACGGTTTTGCTTTCATGGGTCAGATCCGTTGTCTCGTCTTTGGGTGTCCGATAACTTAAAGTGATCTCTGCTTCTTTGGCTTTCTCGGGAACCGTCAACGGAAGCGCAAATTCTGTAAAATCAATTCTTTCATATCCGATCGCCTCAGGGAAGATCTCGTCAAACTCTTTTTCACAGCCGTTTTTCAGACCGTAATTCCATTTTAAATATCTTCGTCCGTCCAATTTATATAAAGGCACCCGAGCGATCTGCCCTTCCTGCGCTTCTATTGCATAGCTCCATAACCTCGGACAGTATTTTATCTCATAAAACTCACGTCCGTTTTTATCTTCAGCCTTTTGAGCATTGAGAAATAAACGGCTGCTGCTATTGTCAACTGTCTGCGGAGAATTGTGGGTATCGGTTATCATTATGTATAGCTTTTGAAGCTTTTCAATGCTTTTTTTGATCGTGTCTTTTATAGTGTTGCGTGAAAACCTTATGTCCTCATTTCCGCTTAACAATTCCCATATGGTATTAAGATAGAACTGTTTTATGTTGTTGTCCCAAACGGTGCATACAGCGTCAAAAACGCACATATCGAAATATGTGAGCGGATCGTCGGCATAGGCGGTGCCGTCCCCATACCATAGAGTGCAGCAGATATTATTGCTCCGCTGACCTTTTGCAAACGTTATTCTGTACTTATAGTTATCCTTTTTTCTTTTTTTATTTGATAGCCCCTCATACAGCTCTATGATATTTTTTTCGCTGAGCAATCTGTTTATTTTTTTGTCTGTATAAGATACCGCACGTTCATCGTCTTTCAGTTCAGACGGGTCTTCATTTTCCTTTTCATAATATTTGTTTATCAGCGTTTCTGTTTCTTCGCCTGCAAGTCCAAGCTGCATATCGCCTGATCTGTTTTCGCTGTGACCCAATATGTGCAGAAAATCTTTGCTGTTATTATCCGGATCCTCTTTCAGAATATTTTTAAAAATATCCTCATCGACCTTATAAACAGCAGCGATGATAAAATCCAGACCTTTATTTTTCATATCGGTATTGTCTTTGTTTACATCGGTATATATGTAAACATATTTTAATGAAAGCTCTGTCTCTTTGTTTTTCAAGGCGGCTCTCAGCATTTCCTGCGCATGATGTCTCAGCTCAAATTCTTTTCTGCCTGACAGTGTTGAATTCCTTACATAGATAAATGCGGAATCATCGAAAATATGTCTGGGGAGTATAAAGCTGTCGTTTCTTATTTCTTTCTTCCATTCTGTTGATCTGTCGTAAAAACGAAATCCTTCTACTGTCCTTCCGTCATCGGTTTGGAGAAGAGCCTTTTCTGCTATCACCTTTCCCTTGTTATAAATGACGCCTTTTTCATCAGGCTTATAGAACCAATTGAAATTGCGTATTTCATTGGCAAGCAGGGTGTTGTTTATGTAAATTTCGTTTATCTGATTGATGACACGCTTAAGATCTTTATCGGTATCATCATTGCCATGTTCAGATGCGGCGTTATTGAAATATGAGTCTATAATTGTCTGATCGCAAGAATATAAAACCATATTATCGAAGCATTTCAGTATATCATTGCCGAAATACTCAGCAGCCTGCTGAGAACCGATTGGTTCATTCTTCATATTGTCGGAAAGGTATTCCTTTAAAACATCAAATGATTTTATGCTTAATGATTTTAATGCCTTCTTTGAAGAATCTTTCAGCCTTGGAATTATCGGAGATTCTGAAAATACGTCATTTACAGTATCAATGCCCCTTCTGACAAATGCTTCAGTACGCATAAGTGTTCCTGAATTTTCACAATAACTCATATCAGAGTCATCTCCGTCATTTTCGATGCTCCCAAGTTTGTACAGTAATATTACATTGTTATTATGCTCTTTATCGGCAGAACGTCCTGCACGACCTATCTCCTGATAGTAGGTTTCAATGCTTTCGGGAATGTCAAAGTGAATGATAAGGTCAACGTCGCTGTTGTCTATACCCATTCCAAAGGCTTTGGTCGCCACGATAATATTATAGCCCGAATTTTTGCCGGCATATTTATATTCCGCTCCAAGTCTTGCGCTGCGGTACATTTTGCCGTGATAGCTTATACTGCCTTTAGATAAGTTATCGTCTTTCTCCGCTAATTTTTCCGATAAATAATCGCTGATGAATTTGACTTGTCTGATAGTAGTGCAGTATATAATGCACTTTTTAAAGCTGACATTTTGCAGCAGCAATATGAGATGATCAAGTCTTGATAACCCTCCGTCTTCTTTACCTGTCTGTGCGTCGCAGTCAAGTATGAAAATGTTCAGATCATCTCGCTTTACCGATATCGGATCATTTTCTGCACCGATGCAGGAAACACCGGTACAAATGCCAAATTCTTTTGGCTTTTTCATATCAAGCAGCAGCTTTAACTGAGCGGCGTTCATAGGCGTTAAGGTAGCCGAAAAAACTCCAATGGGTATCTCCTGATATTTTTTCAGACGATTTATAGTGCTGCATATCTGAAAGTAGCTTTCTCTGAAATTAAAACCCCACTCAGAAAGGCAATGCGCCTCGTCAAAAATTATCATGTTTATTTTCAGTTTGCCGTCGGCAGCGGCGTCGATCAGCGACTTTCTGTACGTTGGCTTGCTGAGCATTTCGGGAGAAAGATACAAGAGCTTGTAATCAATATTGTCTTCAGTATCCTTTTTTATTAACTCACCGACTGACAGATCAAAACCGGCGCAGGGTCTCATTTCTGACAGAAGCTCTGCCGCCTCGGGATGATCCTTCACATATTGCCTGTTAAAATCCACAACGGCGTCGGTACAGTATTTTTTGTTGAAATTCTCCACCTGATCATTACACAATGCCTGCAGGGGAGAGATAACAATAGTGACGCCTTGAGAGATCATAGCCGGCGTTTGAAAGCAAAGGGATTTGCCTCCCCCTGTTTTTATTCTTACGATAGTATCATGTCCTTTGAGCAATGCCTCGATTATTTCTTTTTGATTGTTTTTAAAATCCCGAAAACTCGCCGAGAGCTTTTTTTCCAATTCGGATATGTATCTGGTTCTTATCTCAAGTTCCGCTTTTTTAAATCGCATTGGGCACACTCCTTTTGTAATATTTTGTTTTTTACCGATCACTTCTTGCGCACACTGTAAATTCAGCCGTCAGAGGCTTTTATGCAGCCATAAATATTATACTGCACATTCTCAAAAAAATCAATAACCGCTCACCAAATATTCTTGTACATATTAAAAACTCCGATTTTACCGCAGCTTATGGGAGATTTATTATTCCTAAGTTAACTACTTATTCTATATGGGGTTTGTGAGGTATCATTGTCATCTTGACACATCATGCAGGCTGCGATCATGTGTCACATTTGTTCCGGCTTTCCATTAGTGATATATGGCGGAAAGCCTAAATGATATCCTCACTCAGGTTCTACAGAGCAAACGTCCTGTCGGATGGTGGGATAGTCCGTTTGCAAGGAGTGGCTTCACCACCCCTATGAAAATATTGATAGAAAAATATAGCTTACAAAGGTGAGATATTTTCTATAAATCTCCGGTTTTGACACACATGCTTTGAAAAAACGGGATACTTATTTTCTTCACGACCGATCAGGCGGTTCCCGAGTACTTAAAAGGACGTAACTATGCGTTGATATGCAGGCAGCAAACGTCCTGTCGGAAGGTGGGATAGTCCGTTTGCATGGGTACAGCTTCATAGGCGGGGCAAAACCCGCCAGTTGGGGTATCGGTAAGTAAAAAAATATTACACAGGTAAACCATTGTTCTTAAATCTCCAAGTTTATTTCGATAGAATCCAAGAAACGGGGCTGCTTATACACATAGGCAGTCCCCGAGTATTGGGAACTACAAATCCATTTTTTAGTTATTCATGTAGAAATACATGTTGATATACATAGCAAACGTCCCTGCTGTAAGGCAGGATAGTCCGTTTGCGTGGTCGCAGGCAGGCGGTAAACCGCCTCAATTTACATATTGGTAAGCAATACAAAGCTTACACAGGTGAACCATATGCAAAATTCTCCAAATTTTAATCTGCATTAATTTCAAGAAAGGGGCTGTCTGTACAACGGGCAGTCCCCGAGTATTGATAAGCCAATTTTTGTCACATGAATATGCGTGTTATCAGAATGTTACTCTGTTTGAACGGCGGTGAAGTCCGTCAGAATTGAGACCGATCGTGCGTGTTCATTTTACATAGATAATCTATTTCACATATCAGAAAGGAACATCTCAAATATGAAACCTACAGAATTCAAAGCATCACAGAAGCGGCGTAAACTGTTCATCATCTGCCGTTTGGCTGATCCGCCTAACGGCAGAGGATGCTATGGACGCAATTATCAGCCCATATGAATGAGACCGCAAATCAAATACCATCTAAGAAAGGAATTGAGATCATGAAATCAAGACTCTACAAATTAATCGAAAGCTCAAGAGGAATTGATCGTATAAACATTGATGATGAGCTTTTACGCGAAAGAAAGATATTCCTCAACGAAGACATCAATGTGGATAACTGCACCGAGATCATTAAGGCGCTTATGCTTCTTGACAGCCAGGCTCCCGATGAGGAGATAACGCTGTACATAGATTCCCCCGGCGGCGACTGCGAGAGCGGACTTGCGCTTTACGACGCTATCAGAATGGTTCACGCAAAGGTAAGAGCCGTATGCGTCGGACTCTGTGCGTCTATGGCAGCAGTCATCTATCTGGCTGCTGACCAAAGGGAAATACTCCCTCATTCACGCATTATGATACATGACCCAAGTTTTGCATGCGCAAATTTCAGCGGTCAGAAATCAAAAGAGATCGAAGAGCATCTTGCCGGGCTGAACAAAATGCGTGAAACGCTGGCTTCGATAATCGCAGAACGCACCGGCAAGTCCATCAAGCAAATATACAAGGTCACACAGTATGATTCGTTTTACACAGCTGAGGAAGCTGTTGAATTCGGACTTGCTCATAAGATAACATATAGCTTAACATAAAGGAGAGACCGCTATGAAAAATAACGTGAATATAAGGACAGAGGTTCTTAATGAGCCGAGATACGGAGAACGCAGCTTTGCAAAGGGAGTAGCTCTTTCGGAAGATACCCGAAAAACAGGTCTGAATAACAATGTGCTTGTTATAGGTAATTCAGGCTGCGGCAAAACGGGCTCTTACATATGCTCTGTACTGAAAAATATACAGTCCTCAGTCATATTGCAGGATGTAAAGGGTCTGCTGTACGATATGTTTGCAGATGACCTCAGAAGCCGTGGATTCAATGTGATAAATCTCGACTTTACTGAGCCTGAAAACAGCCGTGGATACGATCCTCTTGCGGCAGTACGGCGTCATCAGGACGGCAGCATCTACGAACAGGATATAAAAGCCATAGCTGATGCCATATCTCCGCCTACTTCCCAGGCTGACGAACCGATCTGGGATCTGTGCTCTGCCATGCTGATCCAATTCATACTGGCATACACTCTCGAGGCGCTGCCTGAGGAACACCACACTATGCTTGTGGTATCAGAGCTGTTCCACACATATATCATGGATCATGGAGAGATACATTTTCTCAAATGGATAAAGGAGCATCCTGATTCGGTATCTGCAAAACTGTATGCCGAGATACAATCCAACAGAACTGCGGACAGAATGTTTGCAAGCTATGTTGGAGTAGCGTCGGCTCATCTGCAAGGCTTCACAATAAAAGAGGCTAAGATCATTTTCTCAGATGAAGATCCCATCGACCTTGCCGATATCGGCAGAAGAAAGACCGCAGTGTTCATAAAGTCAAGCGACACAGACCACAATTTCGACAATATTGTCAGTCTGTTTTATACACAAACGCTGCAAGTATTGTGCAGAGAAGCTGACAGCAATCCTGACGGAAAGCTGCGTGTGCCTGTGCATATGATACTTGATGATTTTGGTGCTACAAGCGCATTTATCAATGATTTTGACAGAAATATCTCAACCATACGTTCCAGAGATATCTATGCGTCTATGATAATACAGAGCCTTTCTCAGCTTGAAACCATGTACAAAGCAGCTGCGGCTAAAACGATCATCAACAATTGCGACACTATACTGTTTATGGGATGCAATGACCCTGAAACTGCAAGAATGATAGCAGACAGAGCATTAAGAACTGCCGACAGTATACTTTGTATGCCCAGAGATAAGGTCTATGTCATAATGTCAGGCAGACAAGCTATGCTTGCGGACAAGATCGCACCTTACAGTATGCTGAGCAAAAACAATGAATACAGCATGTAAACAAACAAGCGATATCATGCAAGGTCTGCATGATATCGCAATGATCAATAATATAAAGGAGAGTTAAAAATGCTTAATAAGACAATTTTATCAGGAAGGATATCTAACGACCTTGAATTGAAGCGGACGCAGGAAGGCTCATGCTATCTCAGATTCAATATTGCCGTTGAAAGAAACTATTCTAAGAACGGGAAGCGTGAAACGGATTTCATATCCTGCATAGCGTGGAACAAGAATGCGGAATTCATCTCGAATTACTTCAGCAGGGGCAGGGCGATCATCGTCACCGGAAATATCCGCAACAGCGAATACGAAGTCAACGGAGAACGCCGTCAATCCACCAGCGTATTTATCGAAGAGGCATATTTCGCCTTTGAACCGCGCCGAACCAATACTGCCGAGAATGAAGCATTAAGTTCGGACAGCGGTTTTGACAGCATGACGTTTGACGAGACCGGCTTTCCGTTCTGATTATTAAAAGTTCTGCCCGGCAGCTGATGTTGGGCGGAACTGAAAAAATATCAAAAACGAAATTCAGAAGAAAGGATGCAAAAATCATGATAATCAATAAAAATCAGTTTTCCGATCATGGATTCATCAAAGAGACTGTCCGTGAGCTTATGCAGCTTCCTGCCGAGAAATTTATAGACAGAACGAGAAATAAAACAGATAACAAGACAGACTTTGAATACATAGCAGAAAAGATAAACAATTCATTCCGCATCGACCTTGAAAGCTGCATGAAGATGAACCTCGGCGAATTTACCACTATGATAAATGCTCTTAAAAAGTATTCGGAAATGTTTTACACCGCCGAAAAGTCCGATGATGAAGGCAGATATTATACGAGATTGATGCGAAAAATGTTCATGGCAAACCGTCAGCTGCCTGAAATACAGCTCTACAACGCAATAGACATCAACGCATATTTTAAGCATTTAGACTTGATTTGCATGAGCAGCAACACCGGGCAGGCGAAATACAACAGAAAAGTGATCGGGAAAATTCACTCTATAATCAGTAAGAAAATGCAGGACAAAACAGATATCACCTTGGGTGAAACACTTGAGTTCTTTGATAAAAAGAGCTTTTTGTTCTGGATGCCGTGGTGTGAAAATATCAATGACTTTGCCCGCTTTATTCGTGAAACGTATGACATTATATGGTGGCTTATCAAAGATGCGTCTGATATACTTCTGCCGCAAACATATGTGGCAAGGGACATCGTAAATAAATACAACGGCGATTCATCATTTATGGATAGTCCCTTTGATAACAATGAAACTATGTTTGACGATATATTCATTTGATACTATGTCATTTACACTATTACAGTGAATTAAAATAAGAAAGGAAATTCATTATGAAAAAGAATAACAGTTTAGAAAATCCGGCAGCTATGGAGAATATGGAGCTTAAAACGGCTATGACGGTGATAATGGACTCGCCGCTGTCAAGTCTGGTTGAATTGGACGATGACGCAGAGGCTGTCGTATTCGGTGAACTTCAGGTCTCGGATATGAAAAAACGCAAGAGGTTTACTTTCCGCAAATTTATTGACGTTTATCCCAGATTTATAAAAATGCCGGGTATGACCATGGGCGGATATGTTCGGGGACAATCGGATATCTACATCGAGCTTACGAATACGATAGCTCATATATGCGAAATTTTCAAGCAAGCCGAACATATGGATACCGTAAGGCAGGTTCGGGACGGTGTTCGTCAGATGCCCGGAAGATATAAGGACTTTATGAAATATGCCCAAAGAATAAATGCGATAAACGTACTCTGCTCGATGCCTGTAACCGACTATTTCGCAAAGCTCAAAGACATCTATCAAATAGGCGACGAACTGCATGAATTCTGCAACAAGCTCTTGTGCGGCATGAATTCCAACACACTCACAGTTAAGAACCTGCTGATAATGGCAAGGGTCCTGCTGCCCGAAGACACCGGTTATAGGATCTTTGAAGACCTTATTCTGGCTCCGTTCAGTATTGCGCTGATGCATGAAAAAGCAGATCGGCAAAATGAAGCTGAAAAATCACGAAACAGAAAGGATGATAACAAATGAACCAAGAAGAAAATGAGTCCTACATAAAGAATGTAGAGGCATACGACGACATTTGCGAATCAGAAGATGAGATCTGTGAACCCGATGAGGCTGAATGTGGCGATATGGGAATGCCCTATTATGTAAAGCCCTTTGATGCCAAAAAGATCCTGACAGACCTTGGTGCTGAAAGACACACGCCGACAAAATTCAGGGAGAATATCATCTCCCTGCTGATGTCGGTGCTCATCAGCACAGACAAGCCGAATGCTCTGATATGCGGACCTGCCGGCTGCGGCAAGACCAAGATCGTCGAAGAGCTGGCGTATATGCTTAACGAGAACAAAGGCATAGTTCCGCAGCTGAAGGGATATAAGATCTATGCTTTGCAGCTGTCCGATCTTGTGGCAAATACGGGTCTGCAGGGCGATCTGGAGAACAAAATAAGCAAGCTGACAGAGTATATGAGTGAGAAAGATGAAAAGCGTATTTTGTTTATTGATGAAATACATATGCTTTTCAAAACCGAACCGTATATGAAAATCGCTCAGATACTCAAGCCTGCGCTGAGCAGAGGGAAAATAAAGCTGATTGGCGCAACTACGACTCAGGAGGCAAAGCTCATTGACACCGATCCCGCATTTTGCAGACGTATGACCAAAATAATCGCAGACGAGCCCGATCACGATCAAACGGTGGAGATATTGCTGGGCATGAACGATTATTTTTCGGAGCACTATGATATCTCTTTCTCTCTCAGCCGCAGTAAGGCGGAGCGCATAGTAGACATAGCGGACGAATTCTGCTATTCGGGTTCTCACCGACCTGACAATGCTATAACGCTGCTTGACCGTTCTATTGCTTCTGCGATAGTGACAAATGCATCTAAGTTCAGCAATGGGTCTGAGAAGAAACAGAAGATAGTGCTGGGTGACAGCATTATCAAGGAAACGGCATTTCGCATCACCTCGGGACACAGCAAGCCTCGTTTCTTTGACGAAAAGGCAATGCGAAAAGATCTGTCGGCTATCTGCGGTCAGGACGATATCTGCAATGATCTTGTAAATGTGTTGAAGCTGCACTCGCTGCACATACGACCGCTGAAAAAACCGCTGACAATGCTGTTTGCAGGTCCCAGCGGCGTAGGCAAGACGGAGATCGCCAAAATAATAGCCAAAAATTGTTCTGGAGAGAAACCGATCATACTTAATATGTCGGAGTACCATTCCTCTGCAAGCATAAACCGTATCATAGGCTCGCCGGTAGGATATACGGGAAGTGACAGCAGCGCCGAGCTTCCGTTTGACAAGCTCAAATCAAATCCGTATCAGGTAATACTTCTTGACGAATTTGAAAAATGCGACAGATCCGTGCAAAGGCTCTTCCTGTCCGTATTTGACGAGGGTACTCTTACCACCGGCTTGGGAAACACTATCGACTTCTCAAAGGCGATAATAATAGCGACTACCAATGCAGGCTGCACGGCAAAGGGAAAGTGCATCGGATTTAATTCAGGCAAAACGGCAAACAAGCAGTCGGTCGATGAGCTTTCGGGATATTTTGACATTGAGCTTGTCAATCGTTTTTCCCACAGATACACTTTCTGCGAGATCTCAATGTCAGTATACAGGAAAATCGTTGAGGAGAAACTGAACAGCGAGCTGGAGCTTATCAAAAAGCTTCGTCCTGAGCTGAATATCGACAGCTTATTCGGTGATGAAGAACTTGCAGAGGCGGTGGAACATATCACCTCTGAAACATACGACGCTAAAATGGGCGCAAGACCTGCTCTGACGGCAGTTAACAGTTTCATTGACAACAAATTAATGTCATCAGACTTTCCGGCCTGAATCAAGGGATAGTTACAGATATAAACAAGAAGAAACGGTCAGAAGATCCGAAAAGGGATTTTCTGACCGTTTTTTATTTATCATGAATTATTTGCCGGACAATGATCCGGAGAAATGAGCGTTTATCAACTGCATCTGCCAAGAAAATTATTCCCGCAACCCCCAGATAGAATGATCAATTAACTTAGGAAAAATGAATCTTCAAAAATCTGCGGTAAAATCATTGTTTTTAATGCACAAAAGAATATTTGGTGATCGGTTATTTATTTTTTGAGGATATGCAGTATAAAATATATGGCTCAGTGAAACCGATACGGGGTGTCTTAATTCAATATCATCCGCTGACATAAGTGTAGGTTTTTTCATTGTGATTGGCTATTCGCTTTTGCTCAAGGTAATTATTGCTGTGGGATTTGTTGTACCCGATGTAGCCCTTGTAGGTAGCATTTTTCAGAATTCTGCTGACATTTACCACGCCCCATTTCACAATCCCCGAAGCGTTCTTGCTCTCATATGTATAGGGGTAGAAGTCGCCGTTTTGATACCCCTTAATCTGAAAAATTCATAAAGCTTGCAGGCGTGACAATAGACAGGACCTCGATGTGGCTTTGTTTTTACATTTTCACAACAGGATGTGGCGGGGTGCGTGATAGACAATATGTATAATTAGATTTGTTTCCATTTCTACTACACCTTCTTGTTTTTTGTATGTGGTTGGTAGCATCATTGCTATTGTTTAGTGTAGAGGTTCTTTGCCTATATTCCGTTTCTAATTAGACTGAACTGAGTCTGTATATTCCACCTGCATAGCAGATGTTTTTTATCAAGATAATAAAAAAGTCTGAAATTGCAAAAGCACAATTCCAGACTTTGATATTTAATTGCATTTTCTTAAGACGTCCAATTGATTTATACAATAAATCTTTCTCCAAAGCGGCAGAGCAGTTTATCATTCAGCCAGCCGCCTTTAAGATGAAGGGCATAGGGCAGATCCCAGTGATAAAGCGTAACATACGGCTTTATCCCGTATTTCAGCAGTTCGTTTATAAGGTCATTGTAAAAGTCAATGCCCTTTTGGTTCACCTCACCCGTACCGTCGGGGAGTATTCTGCTCCAAGAGATCGAAAAGCGGTATGCTTTTAACCCAAGCTCCGCCATAAGTTTTATATCTTCTTTATAGCGGTGATAGTGGTCGCAGGCAATATCGCCTGTGCTGTTGTCGGAGATCTTTCCTTCGATATGGGTAAATTCGTCCCA
>JBJERD010000110.1:0-3587 GCA_051882095.1 Oscillospiraceae bacterium | reverse complement strand
CAAAATCATCAGATATTCAAGTGCAAAAGCGCATTTTTTGATAAAATCCCGAAAACCGAGCAGACTCAGCTACTGCATAGCTATCTCAACGCCCTGATCAAGCTTGAACGAATAGATATAGCAAGCCTTTACGGGCATATCAAGCAGCTTGTCAAGAGCCGCCTTGTAAAGCTCCAGCTGAGTTTTATATCCGTACAGCTGCGAAATATCCTTGAAATTATCCGTCTTGTAATCAACCAGTACATATCCGTCGTTCTCTTTGAAAATACAGTCGGCTATACCTTGCAGCATTGAACCGCCGTCAGCATATTTTCTGTATTTTTCATCAAGCTCCAGATCCGAAAAGCTTACAAGGAACTGCTTTTCACGAATTATCTCGTCGCTTTTTCTCATGCGCTCATAAAAGCTGCCGTTGAAGAAGCTCTTGACTGCGCCCATGTAAACGCCCTTCGCCTCTTTTTCGGAGAACTTACCCTCCTCAACAAGACGTTTCAGCTCGGCATCAGCGTCCTTTGCAGCAGCTTCATAATTCGCAAGCTCCATAAACAGATGAGTGTATGTTCCTTTCTGAGCGGAGGTCAGCTTGCCAAGCTCTTCGGTAAGTCTGGGCAGCTGCGGATAAAATTCGGGATTTTTCTCGCCGTATTCCCTCTCCTTTTCTTCTCTGACTATTTCCGTTACCGTAAGCTTTGACGGCACCGTATCGGTCTGTGTATCATAGCTGTAGTCATAACGCTTGATAAGCTCCGCCGTTTTTTTCTCGTCTGCCGCTCCGCTGTAGAAATCAAGCTGAGAGGCAGCAGTCTCGTTCAGATCGTCAACTATTGTAAAGCTTATCTCTGCATCGGTCTTAAGCTGAGGCAGCTCCACAGAGACCTCCATGGTCTCCAGCAGCTTTTCATTCTTGGGATAGCACAGCAATACCGCCATCAGCCAGCTGAGATATGATTCTCCGCTTCTGATTATCCTGCCGTTAACGCCGCCGCACTGAGCTATATCGGCTGCAAGGCTCTGCACCGACGCCCTCACGTCATATTTTGAGCTGACGCTTCTTTTCACCACAACAGGGATAAAAAGCTTTTCCTTTGCCCTTGTCATAGCCACATAAAGCAGTCTGACCTCTTCGCTTAGCAGCTTGTTTTTGCCTATGACCTTCAAAGCCTTGTGACCTATGGTCTCGGTCTTTGTCAGCTTTTTGTGGTCGTAGATATTAAATCCCACGCCCGAATATTCGTCAAGCATCATAGTCTGCTCGATATCCTTCATTTTAAAACGGTTTGATATTCCGCACAGGAACACAAACGGATATTCAAGTCCCTTTGATTTATGTATGGTCTTGACTATCACGCTGCTGCTGTCCTCGGTAACAGTCACAGCCTGCTTGAAGTCCTTGCCGCTGCCTGCCACCGATTCAAGATATCTGATAAACCCTGCAACGCCGCCCTCGCCGCTGTTTTCATAAGCAGCCGCATATTCAAGCAACATTCTAAGGTTAGCTCTTTTCTGACGGCTGTTTTCATACGCCGAAGCTACCGCAAAAAAGCCCGTTTCATCATAAATTTTTCTGATAAGCCTTGAAAGAGTCATTCCCGAAGCGTAAAATCTCAGCCTTGAAATAAGCTCCACCGCATATCTGCACTTTTCTTCAAGAGCGTCGTCGTTAAGCTCAATTTTTACCGCTTCTTTTTCGTGCCGACCGCCTGCGTTTTTGGCAGCAGAATTAATAACCTGATAGATATGATTGGTATAGCCCTTCTCGTTCTCGCACAGCTTGCGCAGAATCGCCGTTTCGTCCGCAGTAAAGCTGAGTAGCGGTGACATCATTACAGATACCATTGGGATATCCTGCATGGGGTTATCAATAACTCTCAGCAAATTTATCATAACGGCGATCTCTCTTGAACGCAGATATCCGCTGTCCTCTTCGGTGAACGCTTTCAATCCCACCGTTTCAAGGGCTGCTCCTATTTTTGTGGTGGCAGCTCTGTTTCGTGAGATAACGCAGAAATCAGAGGGTACGCATGGTCTCAGCTGACCGCTTGCGCTGTCAAAAACGGGAGCCTTTTCATCTATCATCTTTCTTATACGCTTTGCCACTGCAAGATTTTCAAGAGAATATTCGGCGCTGTCGCCGTTCTCGTCATCGTCGTCACTTTCCTGCACAGCCGACTCTTCCTCGGGGATAATAAGCATTACCTCGGTATCATAGTCATCACCCTCATACTTAGCACCCTGCTGAAGCTTTTCTCCGCCGCTGTAGACAAGCTCGCCCACCTCTTCGCTCATTATGTTCTCAAACACAAAGTTGACGAAATCAATGATATTCTTACGGCTGCGGTAATTGCTTTTTAGCTCAACAAGCTTTGCTCTTCCGCCGTTTTCTTTATCGGCGGCTTTTTTCTTAGCGTCGATAAAAAGCTGAGGATTCGACTGTCTGAAACGGTAGATAGACTGCTTTACGTCGCCTACCACAAACACGTTTTTACCCATTATGCTCAGATCGTCGGTATCGGAAAGCGCCTTGAAAATCAGCTCCTGTAAGTTGTTTACGTCCTGAAATTCGTCTATGAGTACGACCTTGTATTCACCGCTCCTGACTATCTCCTCAGCCAGTGCCGTGCGAACCGTCCTGCCGTCCTCAAGCTTCACAAGCAGATTAAGAGCCATTCTTTCAACGTCGGAAAATTCAAGGGCATTCTTGTTACACTTCTCTGCCCACGCAAGCTGCTCCGCAGTTTTGCACAGACCGCACAGAATAGAAAAAGCTCTCTGCGCCGTTTTAAGGTCTTCACTGATGTGAGAACCGGTAGTCTCAACCGACTTTTTCACCGATTTGTCAAGCAGCGACTTATAGCTGTTTCTGAGATTTTTTATTTGCTCATATGCTAAAGCTGCAACGTCAGTCTGCACCGACGAAAGCTCCTTCTTCGACGGTGTCCTGAAAGTCTCCCAAGGAAATTTAAGAGTATATGCCCAGATATCCTCCCACGAACCATTTTCAACAGTTTTGACAAGCCCTTTGATTATCTCCTCATCGGAATTTAAAACCGCTGCCTGAGCTTCTCCAATGCCGTATTTTTCTATCATTCTGTAATTGACAGCCTTAGCCGCTTCGTTAAGCTTCAAGGCTTTCTGAGCGGTCTCTATGTAATCATATGCCGCAACGCTGACATAATCGGATATTTTCTCTTCATCGGTAAATTCGGCAAGGCGTTTCTCCGTCCACAGGTCGGGAAAAGGCAGCGAGCGGAGAAAATAATAAAGCTGCATGACAAGTCCTTCCACCTGATACTCGCTGTTGTCTGAAACTGCGTCCACAAGAAAATCAAGATCGTCGGGAGCAGTCTCCGCAAGCTTATCCATTGCGCCCGATATGGCATTTTTCACTATTACAGCTGCATCGTTTTCGTCAAGGATCTTTATGCCGTCCTGAAGCTCGAACTCGTGGATATTATTTTTCACCAGATCAAGACAGAACGCATTTATCGTGTTTATCTTTGCAAGAGACAAGCGGTCCTGCTGCTTTTGAAGCCACTTTTTGCGGTCGGGATCGTTTTCTTCAAGCAGCTTTTTTTCAAACGCCGACG
>JBJERD010000109.1:0-23885 GCA_051882095.1 Oscillospiraceae bacterium | reverse complement strand
GGATACAGCAGTTTGAATCCGAAAAAAACTGCGATCATGGAAACGGCGATAACAACTTCCTTGCTTTGGAATATGTTACCTTCTTTTCTTTCGTCCTCCCGTTTTTTGGGGGTCGCCTTTTCGGTCTTTTCACCTGCCGAATCAGCCATTTTTCATCCCCCCTTTAAAACCGTTTAGACATTGCCTTGCTATGTGATCACAAGCGCCTCCAGCGCCTTGTTTACGTCGCCGAACATTTCGGCGATATAGTTATCCACAAAATTGGTAATGGGAACAGCCAGCGCCATAAGCATGATTATTCCAAGCAGCAGCTTTCCCTGCATCTGAATTACAAAAACGTGTATCTGCGGTATGAGCTTCATGAGAATACCCATTGACACCTCCAGCACGAACTCTGCCGCCACAAACGGCAAAGCCAGCCTTAACGCCAGCAGACATATTGAAGACATAAGCCCTATTGCAAACGAGCAGCCGCCCTTGATGCTTATGCTCTGCGCTCCTGCGCCAATAACGTCAAAGGAATGTACCGCCGTGTCGATAAGCACAAGATGCGAATTTGTCACGAAGAAATACAGCATGAACATAACGTTCATCAGGTTTCCTATCACCGCCGACTGTATCCTCGTCTGAGGGTCCATGACCTTTGCCATGGAAAAACCGAACTGAGTGTCCATGATATCGGCTGCGAACATAAGCATATAGTAATAGATGTTGAACACAAAACCCAGCAGAAAGCCTATGAAAAATTCCTTTGCAATGCAGAAAACAAATCCTATAAATCCACTGTCAAATTCGGTCACGGGAACCAGCGGCGTTATTATCACCGTCAGGCACATGATAAGCCCGACCTTTACCGGCGCAATTATATTCTGTCTTGAAAACACAGGATTGAACAGTATTATCGCCGCAAGCCTGACAAACACGAAAATATAAACGTGCAGGTTGTCAATTAAAATATTAAGCTCCGCCAATTTTCATTCCTCACAAATTTGCGATAGTTTCAAATATCATATTGAAAAAATCGTCCATAAGCGTTATCATCCACGAGCCTGCAATGAGCAGTATCAAAGCGATTACCAGAAGCTTTGGCACAAAGGTCAGCGTCTGCTCATGTATCTGCGTTGCCGCCTGAAAAATGGCAACTACCAGTCCGATGACGATAGAAGCTATAAGCAGCGGTCCCGCTATTTTAAAGGCGACCAGAAATGCGTCGCTGAATATTGAAAGCACATCGCCTGAACTCATAATGATCCTCCTTACGGACTAAACATCTATCGGAAGCCTGTGATAAGACTTGAAATAAGCAGATTCCAGCCGTCCACCAGCACAAACAGCATCAGCTTGAACGGCAGCGCTATGGTCGCCGGCGGAAGCATTACCATACCCATGGACATAAGCGTCGAGGATACGATGATATCTATTATCAAAAATGGTATGTAAAGCAAAAAGCCTATCATGAAGGCTCTTTTGACCTCGCTTGTGATAAACGCAGGAATGACTATCTGCAAAGGAAGCTTTGTCAGCTCCTCCGATTCCTTTATCGGCTCTATCTCGTCAACAATGCCCTTGTCCTCGGCAAGAGTGATAAACATATCCAGATCGTCGTCATATACCTGTTTAAGCATAAATTCCTTCAGCGGAACTCCAGCCGCCTTTATCGCCTGGCTTTGTGTAAGCTCGCCGTTTTTATAGGGCTTGTATGCCGTCTGATTTATTTCCGAAAAGGTCGGATACATTATAAATATAGTCAGAAAAAGCGCCAGCCCGATAAGCACCTGGTTTGGCGGAGCCGACTGCGTTCCGATCGCACTTCTCAAAAAAGAAAGTGAAATGATTATCCTCGTGAATGAGGTCATCACCAGCAGCAGCGACGGTATCAGAGCTATCATCGCCAGCAGGAACAGCAGATCAAGTGCGCTGGAGCTTCCGTCAGCCTGTCCCGCATCCATTGAAATGCTGACCTCCGCTGCGCTTGCCCTCATTGCCGCAAAGGTGAGACAGCAAACAACGCCAAGAAATCCGATAAGGAGTCTCAGTAAATATTTTTTAATCGACGTCTTTTTTGTCATCAATCGAGTCCTCCGTTTTTTCCTTGGTGATCTCCGGCGTGCCTTTGCCGAACTTTTCCGCAAGATTTATTTTCAGCGCCTGAGCGAAAGTCATCGTTTCGGGCGACTGATCCTGCTCGCTGCGGTAATCAAGCTCTTCGGGTGAAAGCTCGGATATAAGCGAAATGCTCTGAGGCGTTATGCCGATAAGCAGATACTTTTCTCCTGCCTTGGCAATTGCCAGCCTGCTGTCCTTGCCCACAGCCGCAGCCTCCAGTATTTCAAGGTTTTTTCCGCCCTTTGCGCCGCCTGCCGAGTACCTTTTGCCCACATATTTTGTAGCCAGATAAGCCAGATACATTATAACGGCAAATAGAGCCAGTCCGAACAGAGCGTTCAGCAGAAGCTTTAATGTCTCCAAATCAAATTCCTCCGCAGTTTACTTGCCGTCGCCCATGCCGTGAGAGCCGACTATCTCGGTAATTCTTACTCCGAAATTGTCATCAATAACGATAACGTCGCCCCTTGCGATAAGCTGACCGTTTACTGTGATATCAACAGGTGCGCCTGCCTGCTTGTCGATAGTGATAACAGTGCCCTGTGTGAAATTCATTATATCCTTCATTTTTTTGCGTGTTTTGCCTATCTCAACGCACACGTTCATGGGAACGTCCATAAGCAGATCCATGTTGCCCATTGAACCGCTGCCCATAACGCTTTCCGAAGCGTCAAAATGCGGAAACTCGGTAGGCGCAACATTTACGCTGCCGCCGCTGAGAGTTTTTCCCGAAACGGCTGACTCTCCGCCAAATGAAGCCGCTCTTGACTCCGAACAGAATCTGCTGAGAGCGTCTGTCAGCTGATTTTCAAAAACAAAAGCAACCTTGCCCTGCAAAGCGCTGCCAACTTGAAATTGGGCGCTTATATCAAGAGTTTCGTCGTTATCGTCTACTCCCAGAGCCGACATTATCAGACTGTTGTCGGTAAGGTCAGCCGCAGGCGATACGGTCGAGGCTACTCCGATGCTGAAAAAGTCGCCGATTTTCCGGGCAAGAGCCGCCGAAAGCTGCGACATTATCTCCTGTATCATTCCAAGACCCATTTCGTCGAACTCTATCTCGTCGCCGTCGCTGTTCATAAGCAGCTTGAGTATCACCGCAAGATCCTCTTTCGGGAAAACAGCGGCTGCCTTGCCCTGAACGTCGCCCGAAAAATCAATGGTGAAATACAGCGACGGAGCAAGCACTCCGAAATCCGTTGCCACAGCCGTCTTTATAAGCGGCTCGCCGCAGGAGGTTGAAACATTTGCGCCCAGTATAGGCGAAAGAGTATCCATAGCCGAGCTGATGGCTTCTCCGAGAAATCTGCCGATCTGTTCCGTTTTTTCCTTGTTCATCAATATATCTCCTTACAAATCATCATGAATACAATCAGTTATCTTAACAGCCTTTTTGATGCTGAGCTGACCAAGCTTGCCCTTGAACCATGCTGCGTCGTCCACCATAATGGTAACGTCGTCGGTCAGCTTTTTGTCAAGAGGTATTATATCCCCCTCTTTAAGCGACATGACCTCCTGCATATCAAGCGTTGTTTCCGCAAAAACAGCTTTCAGCTCAATGCAGCTCTCGCTGAGCGAATCAAGTATCACCGCTCGCCGTCTGCCGTCCTTTTCGGGAGAAACAGGCTCATATTTGTCGTCCTTGCCGCTGCTGCCGTAGCCGCTCATCAGATCCTCTATAAACTGCGCCGAAAAAGCTACAGAAACAGATGAATGAATATCCTTCACCGTAACGTCAAAGCTCATTATCAGCTTGACCTCGCCGTCCGGCTTCAGATCTATGAGCCGTGGATTGGTCTCGCTCTTTTCATAATGGAAAGAACCGTGAACTATGCTCTCCATTGAATCGGCAAGTATATCGGCAAACTTTATTATGATATACCTTAATATAGATACCTCGATATCGGTATGCGGACGGTCTTTGTCATATCTTTTACCGCTTCCGCCCAGCATTATGTCGATAAGCACAAAGCCAAGCTCCGGCGGCATATGAAACATGACTCTCGGGTCATGAAGCTCAGAATCCGCAACAGCATAGCTCAGCATTCCTATCATAGTATTCTTCGGCATTTGTTCAAGATATGCCGCACTGCTTTTTTCTTCTATTCCGGTATTGACAACAGCGCACGGCTCTCTTGTCATAGAGCAAAGCGCCGACGCAAGCAGCTTTGAAAAAGCGTCGGTCACACGATTGAGCGCTTTCATATCGTCCTTGGTAAATTTCTTGGGTAATCTGAAATCGTATACAGCGGCTTTTTTTCCGTTGTACTCGAAAACGTCTCCGCCCGATGAAAAATCCAGTCCGGCAGACTTACTCATACAGTTTTTCCTCCATAATGATTTTACGCCTGAATTATTCGTTACCCACGTCCTTAAGCGCTTCATCCTCAGTATAATCTATGCCCACAAGGCTCTTCAGAAGGTCGTCCTTGATAAGCGGTGAGTTTTTACCGATGATGGATATCTCAACTCTTCTGTTCTTGGCTCTGCCCTCCTGCGTGTCGTTTGGCGCAACGGGATACAGATTTGCAAGTCCCAGCGGAAACAGCTTTGTCGCAGGGATATTATACTTTTCCTCAAGATAATTGGCTATGGTGCTGGCTCTTTCCGCAGAAAGTATTCTCGAATCCACCTCTGAGCTGTCATAAACAGCGGTGTGTCCCTTAATAATGATGACCGCTACCTCACCCTCTATCTCCGAAAGCTTCTCGCCGAAAAAGTCAAGAAACTTGTATGAAGAATCAAGCAGCACCGCCGTATCAGGCTCAAAAGCTATAGCGTCCTGAAATTTCAGATATATGTTTTCCTTATTTGTGGCGCCCTCTTCGTCCCCGTCGTCCTTGCCCTGCTCGGCAGTTTCTGTGGAGGACATATTGTTTTCCTCCAGATACTCTACCATAGCGGTGTAAAACTCGTCAAATTCGGTAAGTCCGTCACCCTCGGAAGCCTGACCTTCTCCGGTGTTGTTTGTAACAGGGCTTTCTCCCTCTCCGTCAACAGTCAGAACGATCTGGTCTACCTTAGTGTCTCCGTTACGGTTGAACGCACGGACGATATCTGCCCATTTGTCCTCTTCGATACTGGACATTGAATATAGCACTATAAAAAACGTAAGCAGCAGCGTAACCATATCGCCGTATGTATCCATCCAGCTTCCGCCGCTTTCTTCGCCGCCTTTTTTTCTGGCCACACTGACAGCTCCTTTCCTCAAAAATCGTTGCCGATGCTATCCATCAGCCGTTTGCCGGCTTTTCCTTTCCCTTTTTGCCTTCCTTTTTGCCGCCTTCGCCGCTGTTGGGAAGAAGCTTCATAAGCTTTTCCTGAATGAGATTGGGGTTGTCGCCGGATACTATTCCCTGCACTCCCACAGAGATGATCGTTTTGTTAAGCATTTCAGCCTCATGCCTTACCTTAAGCTTGTTTGCGATAGGCTTGAACACTAAGCTTGAAAGCAACGAACCGTAAAGGGTCGTTATAAGCGCAACAGCCATGTTTCCTGCCAGCGCATCCGAATCGGACAGGTTTCCCAGCAGGTTGATAAGACCGATAAGGGTACCGATCATACCGAAGCTTGGCGCATAATCCGAACCTTTCAGATAGAAATTCTGACACTGCGAATGACGCTCTTCAAGATAATCAAGCTCGCTGTCCATCATTTCTTTGACCTTTTCAGGATCTACCGAGTCACAAACCATCATAAGCGCATTCTTCATAAAAGGGTCGCTTATCTCCTTGACCTTTTCCTCAAGAGCGAGTACTCCATTTATTCTGGCTTCCTTGGCAAACTCCACTATCTGATCGATACTGTCGATAGGCTCAGGGTTTTTGTCCTTGAACATCATGGAAAAATGCTTCGGGATCTTCTTGAACATCGACAATGGATAGGAAACCAAAAGAGCGCATATAGTACCGCCGACTACGATAGCAATCGAAGGAGGGTCAAAAAAGCTCTTTATAGCTTCGGGCGTGACCTGATATCCGCCTGTGCCGGGGTCTTTGTTGAGCATTATACTGAATATTACCAGCGCTATGCCTGCTACCCAGCCGATAATTGACGATAAATCCATACTTAAACTTCCTTTATGTTTATTTGCAGCAGCATTTTCATTTCATGCTGCGTTATCTGCGCTACGGCTTGATCTGTGCGCCGTAAAAAACGTTGCTTACGCATTTCTGTCTGAATGATATGATCTTTTCGATGACCTCGTTCATGCTCTCAGCCACAATAAATATCCTGCCGTCGGTAGTCTTTATTGTGGTGTCGGGACATTCCTCGACAGTTTCTATCAGATCGTTGTTGAGAGCGAAAAGGCTGCCGTTGTTTCTTGTCAGTACGATCATTTTACGCCGACTCCTTTCAGCATCCGGCTGCGGATATTTCACCGCAGCCATCAGTCATATCAATTTTATCTCTTCAGATTGATAAGCTCTTCAAGCATTGTATCGGAAACTGTGATAAGTCTTGAACAAGCCTGGAAGCCTCTCTGAGTAACGATCATATCCGAAAACTCGTGTGAAAGGTCAACGTTTGAGGTCTCGAGAGTTCCGCCTGCAAGAGCGCCTGAACCGTCCTCGCCAGCCTTGCAGAGATGAGGTTCGCCCGAGTTGACCGTTTTTGCAAAATATGTAGAGCCTACCTGTGAAAGTCCGGCAGGGTTATCAAACGTTGCAAGGTCGATCCTTCCCAGCTCAAGAGTACCAAGAGTCGGATGAGTTCCGTAAATAACGCCGTTTGATGAAATTGCGATACCCGTCAGGTCAGCAACCGTCTGAACGCCGCCTTCCGTGCCTCCTTTCAGAGTGAAAGCGCTTGCTCCCAGTCCAAGGTTCTCAGAGGGCTTTGAAGGAACAGAAGCCGTGTCTGCGGTATATCTTGCTCCGTTATATGACTGGATGTTGTTCCAGTTGGGGAATGTAATTACCATGTCGTCGCCGTCTGTGGCGCTTGTAAGCACTACCGAGCCGGTTGTCTGCATCTGAGCCTTTGAGAGGGTTGCGGTATATTTTCCGTTGCCTGCCGACATAGTGCAGGTCTCATTGGCTGCGTTGACCGTGATCCTGTAATCCATGGGAGCTGTGTAGTTGAAATTCTCGCCTACAGACTCAACTGAAAATGCCGAGCTGAGCTCCTTTGGCATAGCGGCAGAACCTAATGAAACTCCGAAATCAGCGCTTACTATCTCCTCGCCGGTAAGCGGATTGCTGAAAGCCGCCGGATTGTCAAGAGTTATCTCAAAAACGCCTGCCGGATGATCCAGTCCGCTGTAAGCCGTTTTGATAGCGTCATTAACTGCGTTCTGAAGATCGTTCATATTTTCAAATACTTCGTTTGCGTTGAGCGTAACGGTTATCGAGCTTGAAGTTACCGAAGCCGCAGCCTTCTGTCCGATAGGAAGATTTGAGCTTGAAGCAAAGTTAAAAGCAAGATTTCCGTTTGCATTTTCCTTTGTGGCGCTTATCTTTACGGTAATTCCGTTGATAACTTCCGAAGCCGTTGCAACGTTTGGGTTTTCATATGGCAGAGATATCTTTATCTTCTGCGAGGAAGCTCCCTGATTAAGGTTGTTTCCCGAAACGCCAAGTACGAAGTTTCCGTTTACGTCAACAAGGTTTCCCTCACCGTCGATATCAAGCATACCTGCCTTGGTGTAGAAGATGTTTCCGTCGCCGTCAAGCACCTGGAAATATCCCTCGCCTGTGATAGCGCAGTCAAGAGAAAGTCCCGTTGTGGTCATAACAGAGGTCTGCTGATTGATATCGGTAGAGCCCATAGTAGAACCGTATCCTACCTGAACGGCGTTTCTTCCGCCCTTTGAAGCGGTAGGACCCGTTGCAGCCTGAGAAGTCTGATAATAAACGTCTCTGAAAGTAACTCTGCTTGCCTTGAAGCCGTAGGTCGAAACGTTTGAAATGTTGTTACCGATAACGTCCATTTTCTGCTGATGTGTGGTCATGCCCGCCACGCCTGAATATAAACTTCTTATCATAATAATTACTCCTTTTTGTCAGTGAAACAGTAAAATATCCTTCGATATTGAAAGATCCGTCTGTCGTTCAGGATCTTTAAAAGCTTCCAAAAAGGTCCGGCTTTATACTATTACTGTTCCATCAATGTTTGTAAAGCAGTTACCCACAAGCTCGTCGTTAGCCACCGTGGTAATAACCGTGTTGTTCTTTACGCTTACCAGATATGCGGATCTGTCAACAAGAATAAGGGTATCGTCAAGTCCCTTCTGCCTTGCTATCTCCACTCCCGCATTGAGTCTTTCCATGCTGTCGTCCGAAACGTCAATGTTTCTTTCAACAACTCTGTTTACTGCGTGCTTTGAAAAGTTCAGCCCGCTTGCTCCCAGCTGCTGTTTAAGAATATCGTCAAACGACCCTGCACCCACGCTTTCAGTCAGCTTCGCTGTGGAGGTCTGCGGTATTCCCGTAGTGATAGGAGTGCTGATCCTGCGCAGATTTACGTCCATGCTCATATACGCATTCTCCTTTCAAAAATCTTATTCTGTTTTGTCAATGCTCTCGTCTGTCAGATCGGAATCCGTTCCGCTTTCAGCTAAAGAACCGTCGCCTACCTTCATTATCTCAGAAAGTGCAAACTCCTTTCCGTTGATGGTCAGCTTATAATCGTTATCAACAAGCGATACCGATGTTACCTTTCCCGTAGTCTGCTCGACCTCGCCGCCTATCTGATATTTGGCTGCCGTACATTCTTTTCCGAGAAAAGACATTACATAATTCTGCTTTGAATACTCAGAAAGCTCTTTCATTGCATTCATTGCCGAAAACTGTGCAAGCTGTGCAAGATACTGAGTATCGTCCACAGGATTCATAAAGTCCTGATTTGTCAGCTGAGCTACCATAAGCTCAAAAAAGTCAGATACGTTAAGATCGTCGTTTGACTTGTCCGAAAAGACCGCATCGTAGACCTGATTGGCTTTGTCGGCAGTACCGGTGCCGTTCAACATCTGGGTATAGTTTCTGTCAGTACCTGAAACCGAAGGCATAATATCTCTCCTTTCATAAAAAATCATATGTAGGTGTCAATAGTGCCGCTGTGATATGCAGCCGCCGTCTGTGCTTCAGCCTCCTCCGAGCCGTTGTCGCCCGAATAGTTCTGCTGCTGATAGCCGCCCGTAGATCCGCCCTGTCTCTGCTGGTCATAATTAAGACCCGAATACTCAAACGCCTGTGAGGGCTGTGTTACCACCGCAGGATTTACCTGTGCGTTGTACTCGCTCAGTGAATTCTGCAAGCCTCCCAGCTGGCTGTTTATCAGCTGAGCCGTTCTTTCGTTGTCAGCCATGATAGACAGTACGATCCCGCTTTCGTCCTTAACCATTTTAATGATTATCTCTCCCAGTCCTTCGGGATCAAGCTTTGCAGTAAACGTCTCCGTCTGTTCCTTTACAGCTCTCTCAATGCTGTCAAGCGTCTGATTGAAAACTGCGTTTTCCTCAAACGAGCCGTCGGTCTTAACGGTATTTACCTCCACCTTTGAGTAATCCACCGCCGCAGTATCGGCATAGGATATCTCCTGCTCCAGCGACCTTTTAGCCTGCCGCACCGAAGCCTCAAGACTGTAATCGCCTGTAAGTCCGTTCTCGGCAGAATTGTCGGCATCCTTTGATATCTCAAATCTTCCGCTTTCGGCAAGCTCACGAAGCTCTTCAGGCATCTGCTCCGAGTTATCCGAAGACAAAGCCGAAGCCTTAACAAGTCTGTAAAGCGATTCAAGTGAAATCCCCGACATTGACGGTATTTCCGAGCCGCCCTGACCGCCGAGCTCGGTCATGCCCGCAAAAAGCTTTGAGAACATATCTCCGCTAAGCGAATCGTCCTCGTCCGACAGACCTTTGAGCGCCGCACCGTAGGTAAGAAGCTGTGCCGCCTGAGCAGCCTGATCGCCGTTTCCCGACTTTACTGCGTCCAGCAAGCTCTGCATACTGAGACCCGTTTCCTGAGCCGTGTCAAAGCCGCCTGCCGCTGCATTTTCCGAAGCCGCAAGCTGCGCCAGAAGCTTCATAAGCTCGCCGTCGTTATCCTCGCCGCTGTCTTCCGTGTCAATACCGTCAAAAAGCTGAGGCATAAACGTCAGCAGGCTCTGTGCATCAGCACTTTCGGTAATTGCGCCGTTCTGACTGCCTGCAACAAGCTGAGCGATAATGTCCATAAAGCCGCCGTCGGAAGTCATGCTCTGCACCGCACCGTAATTCTTCATTACCGCTGCGCTTCCAATGGTCGTTACGTCCATCTTTCCGCACCTCCTTTCAAAATATTAAATTGTCTTGCGGCATGAGCATTTTCATGCTCTGCCGGATATATGCAAAGAGCAAAAGCCCTATACACCAAAACTAACCGTTGCTTTCTCTGATAAGCTTCTGAGAAATGAACTCGGAAATAACAAGCTCCTGTTCCTTGGCAGCCTCTTTGTCATATTCCTCACGCTGCTTTTCTTCAAGCTTGTCATAGCCTGTCACCTCACGTTTGAGCGAAGATACTCTTTTCAGCTGCCTGTCGATGGATACCTGAAGAAAATCCAGTCTTTCACTGAGCTTTCTCTCCTCTTCCCTTACTCCGTCCTTGCGAAATTCGTAAAGTCTGATCTGAGATATCTCCAGACCCTCCTGCATTTTGCAATGCATTTCCTTGTTTATATCCTCAAGCTGCTTTTCAAGCTCTTCCATCCTGTCGTTGATGTTGCGCTGCTCCATAAGCAGACCCGACAGAACATTTTTTTCTCTGTCAAGAACAACATTCTTATATTGCCTTATCCTGTTCAGTGAAAACTCGAATTTTTTCAATCAAACCGCTTCCTCAGCCGTCAACTATCTTTCTCATCATATCCACAGTTTCCTTAAAGGACACCTTTTTATCCACCGGCTGAATGAGAAAATCGTTTATTGCGTCTATTTTTTTAATGGCAGTATCAAGCGCAGGATTACTGCCCGATTTGTATGCGCCTATGGAGATAAGGTCTGCGTTGTCGTTGTATACCGACATCATGTTTCTTATCTTTCCCGCAAGTCTTTTCTGGTCGGCGTCAGCCACCGAAGACATAAGTCTTGAAAGGCTTGCCAGCACGTCGATAGCAGGATAATGGTTTGTCATGGCTATCTTTCTGGAAAGCATTATGTGTCCGTCGATGATTCCTCTCACCGTATCGGCGACAGGCTCGTTGGTGTCGTCGCCCTCAACGAGAACGGTGTAAATTCCCGTTATCGAGCCGTTTTCAAAGTTTCCGCACCGCTCCAGCAGCTTTGGCAGTGAAGCGTATATTGAAGGCGGATATCCTCTCGCCACAGGCGGTTCTCCCGTTGAAAGACCTATCTCACGCTGCGCCATGCAGTATCTTGTCAGCGAGTCCATCATCAAAAGAACGTCCTTGCCCTGATTTTTAAAATACTCTGCCACAGCCGTAGCGGTAAGTGCGCATTTGTTTCTCAGCATTGCCGAGTTGTCGGAGGTCGCAACCACCACCACCGACCTTTTAAGTCCCTCCTCGCCTAAGTCCTTGCGGAGAAACTCCATAAGCTCTCTGCCACGCTCGCCCACCAGAGCGATAACGTTGACGTCAGCGGTAACATTTCTTGCTATCATGCCCATCAGCGTGGATTTTCCTACGCCCGAGCCTGCGAAAATACCAATTCTCTGACCCTTGCCCAGAGTTATCATTCCGTCGATAGCCTTTATTCCAAGCTCGATAGGCTTGCTTATTTCAGGACGTTCCATAGGATTTGAAGGCTTGCCGTTTATGGACTGAAAGCTTCCGCCCTCTATCTCTCCCAACCCGTCGATAGGTCTGCCGAGAGCGTCCACCGTTCTGCCGATCAAATTGTCGCTTACCCTGACTTTAAGCTTTCTGCCCGTGTTTAAGACCGTACTGCCGTAACCTATGCCATCGGTCTCCTCATAGGGCATAAGCAGCGTTTTGCCGTCACGGAAGCCCACTACCTCTGATTCGATTATCCTGCCCTTTGAAACGGTTATCTCGCAGACGTCGCCGATGCTTCCGGTTATTCCCGAAGCCTCGATTATCATGCCCACTATCTGCTCGACCTTGCCGTAATATGTAAAAAAGCTCTGACTTTTTATGCGCCGTCTTAACTGCTCGTTAGCTGCGGCGCCGCTGTTATTCCTCATCGTTTTTTTCACCGCCGGAATTAAAGAACTCTCTGATGTTCGCCAGCTGAACGGGTATGGAAATGTCCGTTGCCTGACGGTCAGTGGAAAGTCTTATCGTATCCTTGTCGCAGCAGGTCTGCTCAAAGCTTACGTTTTCATCTATCTCTCCTCCAAGCTGAGCTTCTTTCAGCGCCCTTGCAAGCGCCCCCAGCTTGTCCGAAAGCTCCACAGTTATCCAGTCGCCGCCCTTCATTTCAGAAAGAGCCGCTTTCACAAGCTCTTCAAGATACCTGTCGTCCTCGTCTATTTTTCTGTAAACCAGTTTTTCGGCGATATCGGCGGCAAAGTATTTAAGCTCTCTGCAAAGCTCATCATAATTTTCCAGCTGACAGGACTTTATATCGTTGACCGTCTGCGAAAGCTCTTCAAGCCTGCCGTCTATAACGGAGACCATTTCGCTCCTGCCCTGCAAGAAGCCGTCCTTTTTCGCCTGCTCCTTTATTATCTCGCCCTCTGCCTGCGCCTGAGAAATAATATCCTCCGCCGAGCTTTCGGCTTCACGAATTATCTCCTCCGCCTGCCTGCGGGCGTTTTCTGTTATTTCCTCCGCACGGAGCGCCGCATTGCTTGCAGCCGCCTCAGCCTCCTCCAGCATTTCCTTTCTGGCATTGTCGAAGTATGACCTGAGCTTGTCAAGCTCCTCCTGCGGCAGCGAACTCATATCTATCCCCACGTCTCCAAGCTCCTGCTTTGGAGCCTTTATAACAGGTCTGGGAACTATAACTGCGTCAGGTATCTTCACCGGCGCATTTACTGAGTTAACGTCCTCGGGTCTTATTACTTTAAGCAATTATCTCATCATCTCCGCCCTTGAAAAGAACGATATCTCCGCTTTCCTCCAAGCCTCTGATAACGTCTATGATACGCTGCTGAGCCGCCTCGACGTCACGCATACGCAAATTATGCAGATACTGCATATCCGACTGTATCATTTCCTTCTGACGAGTAGACATATTTGCAAATATCCTGTGCTGGACTTCCTTGCTTGCACCCTTGAGCGCAACAGTAAGATCCTTTGTATCCGCCTCTCTGATAAACGCCTGTATCTCCATATCGTTGAGATTTACGATATCGCTGAACACGAACATAAGCTTCTTTATCTCGTCCACCAGCTGGGGATCCGAAGCCGTAAGCGCATCGAAAACGCTCTTCTGCGAATCCTTGTCGATACGATTCATGATATCTGCAATGTAGTTTACGCCGCCTCTGTCCACAGTTCCTGCCGAGAATGAGCTTGCCGAGCGCCTTTTCAGTATCTTCTCGACTATCCCCACAGCCTCGGGGTTGGCTCTGTCAAGCCTTGACACCCTCTCGATGACATCTACCTGAAGCTCACGGGGCAACCCTGCGATTATCTGCGAAGCCTTTTCGGGCTTGACGTGGGAAAGCACCAGGGCGATCGTCTGGGGATGCTCGTTCTGGAGCATCATCAGCACGTTTCGGTTATCGGTATCGTTAAGAAAAGCGAATGCCGACCTGTCTATCTGATTGGTAGCCCTAAACACCAGCTCGTCAGCCTTTTTGTCGCCGAAAGCCTTTGTCAGCACCGATTTTGCGTAATCCATTCCGCCCTCGGTGATAGCCTTCTGCGCAACGCACATTTCATAGAACTCGTTGATTATAGCTTCTTTTTCCTCGGCGGAAATGCTTTTTATCTTGGCGATCTCAGCCGAAAGCGTTTCTACCTCTTCATCGTGAAGATATTTGACCACCTCGGAAGCGGAATCGGTTCCCAGCGCAATGAGAACTGCGGCAGCCTTCGAGGTATTATTCATTTTTTCCAGAGGAGCGGCAGCCGGAGCTTTTTCTTCCGCCGCAGTATTCTTTTCGGCGGCAGCTTCCTTGACTTCGGTCTTAGCCGGTCTGCTTTTTTTCACAGCCATTACAATTCCTCATCTTCCTCGTTGGTTTCCTTGCCCTTTTCGTCCTCGTGGAGCATTGAGCGTATTATAGCCGCCGTCAGCTCCGGATTTGTCTCGGCAAACTTTTTGACCTCGCTTGCCGTTTCCTTTTGCAGCTTGTTTGTTTCATAAGCCTGCTCTATAAGCGAGCGACGTTTGGTGTCCTCAAGCTTTTCTTCAAGCTCGTTGACTTCCACCTTATGCTTTTTGTCTGCGTCCTTTATCTTCTTGTTTGCGTTTCTTGTAACAAGAAGTATAATGATTATCGTAAGCAGAGCCACGCCGATGATAGCGGCAATAGCGTATATCAGATATTTCTTAGCCGACGGCTCATTGCTGCCGGAAGACGTACTGCCTGTTTTCTCGCTTGTTCCCTGCCAGTCAAAAATGGTTATCTTTGTGGTATCGTCGATAGCCGTTGCATTCTTCACAAGATTTATGATATCATTTTTCTGATTGTCGCTAAGCGGACTTTCAGTTTTTATGGTTATACCTATAGTAAGGTTTTCCAGCACTCCGGGAGCCTTTTCGGTCTGAGTCAGCACATGGCTGATAGAATAAGTTATCTCCCTGTCAAGATAATCGGGGTCCTGCGCAAGAATATCCTCGGTGTCGTTGGGATAGCTGGGCGTATCGGTATTATCCTCCTCGCCCGAAACGCCTCCTGCGCCTTCGCCGTCAGCGCCGTCCTTTTTATAAATGATGTGCTCCCAGTCGGTAATTCCCATTCCGTCATTTTCGGGAAGATATTTGAGCATTTCCTCAGTTATCTTATCATAGTTTACCGAAACTGTGCAGGCAGCAACAACATTGCCTCTGCCGTAAGGCTCCGAAAGTATCTCCTCAACGCTTTCCTCAATGCGTTCTCTGATTATCCTCTCGTAATTCTCTCTTGAATTGATAGCATAATCATCGGTATCCGCCTGTGTTCCGCCAAGCTCGTTTCCGCTGGACGTATCTATTACCGTAACGTCCTCAGGCTCCATCTGCTGAGCCGAATAAGCTACCAGATTTTTAATCGCCTGAACGTTTTTCGCCGTAAATGCCGAAGGATTTTCAAGAGTAAGCGTAACGCTGGCGCTTGCCTTGTCGTTGTTTTCCTTCCATGCATAGTTGGAGCTTTCGGGATAGGATATGGTAACTACCGAGCCTTTTACTCCGTCGATACGGTTTATGGTCACCTGAAGCCTGTCCTGAAGATCCTTTATGATAAGCTGCTGCTTTTCCGAATCCGTCATAGTCATGCTCAGATTGTCAAAATATGTTCCGTAAGACGGCGCCGACTGAGGATATCCCTTTGCAGCCAGCTGATATACGAGCTGATCCCACTGTTCCTCGGGAACCATTATCTCTCCGTTGGAGTTCATCTGGGTGGGAACGTTCTGCGACTGAAGATAATTATAAACCTCAGTAGACTCCTCAGCGCTCATGCCCGGAAACAGCACTATGTACTTATTTCCTACCGCATTGAGCCATATGGTAACTCCCACCGCAGCGGCAATGACCAGCGCAATGCTGATGATTATAAGCTTTTTTATTCCCGAAGAGAGCTTTCCCCACCAGTCCTTGATCTTGTCAAGAACGCCTTTTACTTTTTCATTCATATACTAAAAATTCCAATACTAAATATTCATCTGCATGATCTCCCGATAGGAGTTTACCGCACGGGTAGTGATCTGCGTAGTCATCTGAATAGCCGTCTGAGCCTTGGTGGCAGCGAGCATAACAGAAGTAAGGTCGTCTGTATTTCCCACCGCCAGGTCATATGAAGCCTTGTTTGACTGATTTTCAAGCTCCTTGACTCCGTTTACTGCGTCCATAAGAGCGCTTTCAAAGCTAGAGCCGGAAGCACTTTGAGTATTCTTATCATTCTGAGCGATAGATTCCAGCCGCTCAAGGGGTTTAAGCGGCACGATAGGTGTGATCGCCATTTATCTGCCCATTCCTTTCCGAGCGTTAAGCTCTTTATGCATAAAGCAATTAGCCTTTTCCGATCTCCAGAGCCTTTGCCGCCATTGCCTTGACAACCGAAAGAGCCGTAAGGTTAGCCTCATAAGCTCTCGTAGTTTCAAGCAGGTCGATCTGCTCCTCAGTGTTGTTTACGTTGGGATAATAAACATATCCGTCCTCGTCAGCCATAGGGTTATCGGGGTCGTAAACGGGATTGACGTCCTCGCCCAGCTCCACCGTTTCGGTAACTCTTACTCCGCCGCCGCTGACCCTGTTCAGCTCTTCATCAAAGGTCAGTGTTCTTTCCTGAAAGACCACCTGTTTTCTCTGATAAGCCTCCTCAGGACTTGAAGCCGCAACGTTCTGATTGGCTATATTCTGCAAAATAACGTCTGTCTTATATCTCTCCGCCGTAAGCGCAGAGCCTGTGATGTTCAGCGAATTCAAAAACGCCATGCTTTCTCACTCCTTATCTGAAGTTTGCGTTTGTAAGCACATACTGATAATTTCCTATGGTAGAATTCATCTTCTGGATTATGTACGCCGACTGGAGATAGGTGGAATACAGCTCCAACGATTCCTTATCGGCGTCAACGTTGTTGCCGTCGGGATTGAAATATGTATCCTCCGTCTGGATTATCTTTGTTTCAAACGCATAATCGTTCTTGTTCCTGATATCCTTATCAAGCTCTTCATTGAGCAGATCCTGAAAGCTTACCTCCTGAGTCTTATAACCGGGGGTGTCGATATTGGCAAGATTCTGAGTTATGACCTGCTGCTTAGTATTGAGCGCACCCAGACTTGCTTCCATCGCTTTGAAATCCAGCGAATCAAACAACACGTCGGCTCATCTCCCTTCTGACATTTAAACCAAGCTAAAAATATTAACAAAAATCCATTATACTACGAGATTTAATCACACTTATATATCTTATATTATACAATATATTTCTACAAAAAGTCAAGAATTTTAGTCAAATTTCTCTTATACATCATGACAAAAAAACCGTCCGATTTTGTGCAATCGCACAAACAGACGGTATTTATTGACAATACATAGGTAATATGATGAATTTTAGATTATTTTGGAAGTCTGGTTGTTTTTAAGGCTGCCGTAACACGAAAAACGCTGCCGTTTATCTCTGCGGATATCCTGCCGCCCATTTTTTCGGTCAACGCCTTTGAAATTGCCAGCCCAAGCCCTGTGGAGGTTTGCGCTCTTGCGCTGTCCGCCTTGTAGAATCTCTCGAAAACCTTGTTAATATCAATATCGCCGGTGTCCTCCATATCGTTCTCACACACGAAAACAGCCTCGCTGTCCTTTTCAAAAAGCCTGACACTTATTGAGCTTTTGCCGTGCTCCAGAGCGTTTTTCAGCAGGTTCTGCACCAACCTGCGCACAGCCTCCTCATTTCCGTTTATCAAAAGCCTTTCCTCGCAGACCTCCACCTGCGGTTCGATCTTATGCTTTTTGAAATCCTCGTAAAAAGTAAACATAGCGTCAACTGCGCATTTTGATATATCCATCTGACCACATTCTATCTCGTAGGCGCTGTTTTGCAGCTTTGCATAGGTGAAAAGCTCCTCCAGCATATCTTTGAGACTTGATATCCGCCCTTGTATGATGCCAATATAGTGCGCTCTTTCCTCGTCGGAGCAGCTTTGCGAAAGCAGCTGAAAATATCCGTCCAGCGATGTAAGCGGAGTTCTGATATCGTGAGATATTCCCGTTACGGCTTCTTTAAGGCTCTCCTCGCCTCTGAGCGCCTCTCTGCGTATCCTCTCGGTATCGTCTATCATTCCGTTGACCAGGTCGATAAGCTTGTTCAGCTCTCCCGCAGGCAGGTCGGAGGTGAGCCGCATATTTGTTTCGTTTTTTCGCATAAACGCCAATTGGCGGCAGGTCTTTCTGACCTGTCGCCTGTTCAGCAGTATTATGACAGCCGCCGCCAAAGCCAGCGCCGTAGCCGCTATTGCCCATATCAGCATGACATATCACTCCGTTTGTGAAATCATTTTATATCTCTTTTCTGAGTTACCGTCATCGAGATGACCACGCATACCGCAAAATAAACCGCACCCGTTATCAGCGCTCTTACAAAGGTATCCGCATCTGCCGACGCTGTTACCGCATAAACGTTTGATTCTATCGGATATTTGCTTATGTCAATATCTTTAAGAGCGCCTATCTTATGAACAAGCTTGTTGAGTCCCTGATAAGCAAACTCCATGATTCCGCTGTTTATCACGATTCCCGTTACCATTCCAAGAGCTGCGCTTCTTGAAAGAATACAAAGCATAGCCACAAAAGTGCTGAAAGCAAAGTGCAGAACATACTGAACGCCCAGCATTTTCGCAAGCACGGAAATATCGCCGATCACAAACCTGTCCCCGAAGCACATCCTTGCGGCTGCCACCGTTCCTATCACAGCCATTACAAACACCGCCAGCACCTGAACGGCAACACCTGCCAGCTTTGAAACGCTCAGAAGTCCACGGAAAGGCAGCTGTCCCGCAATGTTTTTTATGTAGCCCGTTTTCTGCTCGGCGTTGACGAAAATCGCCACGAATATTGAGCAGATGATAAGCAGTATTCCGCCCGACATCACCACATAAAGATAGTCGGAAAGCTCTATTTCGCCGTCCAGCCACTCTTCCTTTGTTTCAACGGTAATGCCAATGTTTACGTCCTCCTCGTCCGAGGTCTCCTGCTGCGCCGTCTGAGAAGAATCTGCGCTCTCCTCCTGCATCAATGTCATATCTATATTTGCCATCTCCACACAGAACACGGATACTGCCACGGTAACGGCAAGCATTACCCAGAAGGAAATGGTACGCACAAGTCTGTAAAGATCCATTTTGATAAGATTAAGCATTTTCCGCACCTCCCGTCAGTCCAAGGAAATAGTCCTCAAGGTTTTCGTTGACCACAGATATTCCGAGAATATCAACCTTTCCTTCAACAAGCGAAACGGTTATGCTGTTTACCTCGTCAAGCCGTTCATATATGTGAACGCAGCTTTTGTCCACTACCTTCAGGTCTTTTATGCCCATTTTTTCAAGCACTACGCAGGCTTTTGAAACGTCGTTTGTTTTAAGCTCTATCCTCTCCGAGCATTTCGCAGCAAGCTCCTCACGAGAAAGCTCCTGAACAAGCTCTCCGTGGTGGATAATGCCATAAGAGGTCGCCATTTTTGAAAGCTCCTCCAGAATGTGGCTTGAGATGATAAAGGTTATGCCCTTTTCTTTGTTGAGCTTTTCAATGGTCTCTCTTATTTCTGCGATACCCTGAGGGTCAAGACCGTTTATAGGCTCGTCAAGCACCATCAGGTCGGTATCTCCCACCAGTGCAAGAGCGATTCCAAGCCGCTGCTTCATACCCAGCGAGAAATTTTTTACCGCCTTTTTGCCTGTATTTTCAAGTCCGACTGTTTTAAGAAGCTCTTCAACAACATCTTTTTTGCGCACGCCCATAGCGATGCATTTGAGCTTGATGTTCTGATAAGCCGACATATCGGGATAAATACCCGGCGCTTCGATAAGAGTACCCACTCTCCCGAACTCCCGTGAGACCTCTCTGCCGCTTTTGCCGAAGAGAGAAAATGCACCCTCGGTAGGTGCGGCAAGACCGCTGATTATTTTCAGCAGAGTAGTTTTTCCTGCCCCGTTGCGCCCGATAAGACCATAGATATCGCCTTTGCGCACATGGATATCAACGCTGTTCAAAGCCTTCTGACTGCCATACTGTTTAGTAAGCCCATTAGTGCTCAACAAATACTCCATAAGACTTCCTCCTTAATTTCACTATCACCAGTATACCAGTCAACCACCAAAAAATCGCAAAGAAAAGTTAAAGAAATCACCAAGGTCCTCACGCCGGACGGGCGGATTCAGCCTCCGAGCCTTAGCGCAGGCGGCGCAATCGCCCTCCGATAAGTTCTGTGGTGTAGGAACGTTCTGTGTGTCGGGCGGTCGAAATGAATGAGGGTCGGTGCTAGCCCGCACGGGGCAATCGCCCTCCGATAAATTCCATGGTGTAGGAAAGTTCTGTGTGTCGGGCGGTCGGAATGAATGGTGGTCGGTAAAGTGGGTAGTGCATGGCAATAATTGTGCATTGTGAATTGTGCATTATGCATTGAAATCGTGTCGGGTGGTAGGAATGAATTAAAGGCGGTATGAAAAATGGCAGGTGCAACAGTAGGGGCGAACTGTGTTCGCCCGTCGCAGGATTTGGCGGTCGGAATTATGTTGTAATAAAAAATCGTGAGACACAAACGGGCGGTGTGTCAAATAGGCGTTGTATCAAACGGGCGAACACAAACGGGCGAACGCAAAACGGGCGAACGCAAAACGGGCGAACAAAGTTCGCCCCTACAAAATGTGGGGAAATAACGTTGCATTTAAAAATCGTGAGCGCAGCGAACACCATCATTGTCAATTGTCAATTGTCAATTGTCAACTGTCAATTGCCAGCTTAAATCCTATCCCCCAGACAGTTTCGATAAATTCACGGTCGGTGACGGCTTTCAGCTTTTTGCGGATGTTGCTTATGTGCATATTAATGGTTTTGTCCTCGCCGATGTATATGTCGTCCCATGCGTAGTCGTAGATATCCTGCTTTGAAAAAACTCTGTTGGGGTGGGACATAAGAAGCTCCAGAATTTTAAATTCCTGCTTGGTAAAGGAGAGCCGCTGACCCTCAAAATCGGCTAGATAGTTTTCGGGGTCTAAGGTCAGTCCGTTGTGGGTGAAGGCTTTTGATGAAGCGTCCGGCTGCGAGGAGTACCTGCGTATCTGCACGCCGACTCTTGCGATAAGCTCGTCAAGCTCGAATGGCTTTGTCATATAGTCCTCCGCACCCATGTTAAGAAGGGATATCTTGCTGTCAAGGCTGTCCTTAGCCGAAAGAACGATCACAGGCAGACCGAACTGCTCATGAAGCTTTGGCAAAAGCTGCTCTCCCGTCATTCCGGGAAGCATAAGATCCATTACCGCAAGGCTTATCCTGTCCGTCTTTGCGTAAAGAAGCCCCTCAGTGCCCGAAAACGCCTGAACACAGTCGTAGCCTGCCTTGCCAAGCGCCTCGGCTATAAGATTATTGATGTCGGTGTCGTCCTCTATTATAAGTATTTTTTCCATTGGTATCTCTCCTGCGTATGGCGTTGTTTGTGATAATTATACCACATCATGTCCGTTTTTTCAACATAGATTTTTTATCCTTGACACTGTCTGCGGCAGGTGTTATAATGATGTCATATCAAAGGCTTCCGCCTGCACGCTCGCAGCGGAAAACATAAGTGTATAGGGGAATTAATTATGGAAAAAAGAATTTGCCGTATCATTGCCATGCTGTCCGCTGCAATGATGCTTTCGGGCTGTGCAGGAAAAGAAAGCCCGTCTTCCTCCTCGGATGCTTCTTCAAAGGCTGAGGAAACAACAACAACTACTACTGTTACTACCGCTGCACCAGTGGTAACTCTGCCCACCACCACAAAGCAGGTCATCAACGAAACTCCCGTCAGCTATGAAAGCTTCGGGATAGACGCAGCTAAAAAGCAGGAATTCAGAAGCAAGACAGCCAAAAGCTGCGAAATACCCGTTATCAGCGTTACCACCAAGGATGACGAGAGCATAACCTCCAGAGAGATATACACCTCCTGCGTTGTGGACGTCTTCAACTGCGACGAAAGCATGGAGATAAACGAGGCTTCGGCTGGAATAAAGGTTCGTGGAAATTCAAGCGCATATTACGGCGACGTTTCGCAGATACTGCAAAACACCGTTCCCTACAGGATAAAATTCGACAGCAAGACCAATATGCTGGGACTTCACGGCGGCGAGCAGTTCAAAAACTGGGTGCTGCTGAAATCCGACTGGGATCTTATCAGAAATGACATTGCTTTCAGAATGGGCAGAGCTATAATGGGCGAGGATAATTTCTGCTCCGACTCGCAGCTTGTTCACCTTTATGTCAACGAGAAATTCCAGGGGATATATCTGCTTTGCGAGCAGAATCAGATAGACAAAAACCGTGTGGACGTTTCTGAACCCGAAGAGGGTTACACAGGTACGGACATCGGATATTATCTGGAGCTTGACAACTATGCAACATCCGAAGAGAACAATTACTACATTTCAATGGATTACAACAGCGCCGAAGTTACCGACATCGAGGGTGAAACAAGGCAGTTCGTACCGGCGGAGTATACGATAAAAAACGACCTCTACTCGCAGAATCAGATAGACTTCATCGAAAAGTATATGAACGACCTTTTCACCATAATCTACGAAGCCACCGAAAAGGGCAATTATCTTGCATTTGACGAAAATTACGAGCTTGCCGCCTCGGAATACGACAACGCCAAGGATACGATATCGGCGGTATGCGACCTTGATTCCATAGTGGATATGTACATACTTTACGAGATAATCCACGACTACGACTGCGGCGAAGGAAGCTTTTTCATGTGCGTTGATTTTTCGGAAAACAGCAGATATCCCAAGCTGACATTTACCTCACCGTGGGATTTCAACTGGGCATATAACGACGACGCCGAGGGCAGATATTATGCAGGAGCATTCTGCGACCAAAGCTTTGCCAACCAGAACGGCGACCGCTCAAATCCGTGGTTCATTCTGCTGATGAAGCAGGACTGGTTCGTGGATATGGTCAAGGAAAAATGGACAGCCATGAACAAAGAGGGCGTTTTGAAAAACTGCATCAAGGAAGAGGAAGCTTACCTTGAAAAATACAACAAGGATCTCAACAAGGTAGACGCATGGGCGACAGACTGCTCCGCCGACCTTATCTACTGGATACAATGCAGGATCTACTGGCTTAACGACGAATGGCTGATAAAATAACATAAAAACGGGACGGCGATCACCGTCCCGTTTTATTTTTCCAATTATCATTCCGTCATAGCGTCATATGCGACCTGCGCCGCTTGGGTGGAAATGTTGCAGCCCATTCGCCATACGGGAACACGCTTTATCACCATATCAAGCAGGTCAAGAAGCTTGTTCATTTTCTCGGGGCTGTCAGGTCTCATGGTCTGATTGAGTATCTTGAATACAGCCGTACCCTGATCCAGCGGCAGGATAAAATTCTCAGCAGAACGCTCCAGTACGCATATGCCCTGCAAGGGTACTTTCACATTCATATTCATGTCCGACTTGCCGCTCCACGGCGTTCCGCAGGCATAAATGCCGCCGTCTTCCACCAGTATGGCAGGCTTGTCGTCATTTATTATGCAGGCTCTTTCTCCGAACAGCTTTACCCATTGCTGAGTGTGAGTAGATTTACCCGTGCCGCTCAGCGCCGAGAAAAGATACGCCTTGTTGTCCACCGCCACAGCCGAGGAATGAAGCATAAAGCCTCCGAAATCAGGCAGTGCGTCGTAGAATTTATATGACGTGTACATTACCTCGCTGTCGCTGAGGGTAAAATCCGTCAGACCTTTCAGCGAGTTTTCCAGAGCCGTTCTGTCGTAATTTATTACTATATCCGGCGTTTTATCGGTGTCGCACAGATATTTTGCGGAGCGTGCAAGCATAAGCTCATGACGAAAATCCGCCTGCACCGTAAGTCCGCAGATGTTATACGTTCTCTCCATAGCTCACCCGCTAGTTCACAGGAACAAGCTCGCCCCAGTTAAGGTCGTCGTCGGGAGCTTTTCCCGGTGTAAGACCTCCGCTGCTGCTCGGCGTAGAGCCGCCTCTGCGAGTGGTTGTGGTAAA
>JBJERD010000108.1:0-3605 GCA_051882095.1 Oscillospiraceae bacterium | reverse complement strand
AGGACATCATCAAACGCCTTGACTTTGACAAACAGATCGACAAGATGGATAAGAACAGCCGTCTGCTGTCGGTGGTAAAGGCTTTCTCGGAGCTTGACCTCGATCCCAAGACCATTGACAATGTTAAGATGGGCTATATCTTTGAGGACTTGATCCGTAGGTTCTCTGAAAATGCCGAAGCCGGCGATCACTACACGGGCAGAGATATTATCAAGCTCATGGTCAACATTCTGCTTGCAGAGGGTTGTGACGATATATTTGATGACCACAAGGAGATCACCATACTCGACCAGGCAGCAGGCACAGGCGGTATGCTCTCGACTTCATATAACTTCATTCATCGCTATAACCCGACTGCGAATGTGCGTCTGTTCGGGCAGGAGATCAACCCTGAGTCCTATGCGATGTGCGTGGCTGAAATGCTTATCAAGGGGCAGAATGCCGAGAATATCCGTATGCAGGATACCATGAAGGCTGACTGTTTCCCCGACAGACAGATGCGTTTTGTGATCGAAAATCCGCCGTTCGGTACGCCGTGGGGCGGTAAGGACGCAGCAGAGGGTGTTGAGCAGGCTGTCAAGGAAGAAAACCAGAAGGGCTTTGACGGTCGTTTCGGTGCAGGACTGCCAGGTTCGGGCGATATGCAGTTGCTCTTTATTCAGTCGGCGGTGAACAAGATGGACAATGCCCTCGGTCGAGCTGCGATTATTGAGAACGGCTCTCCGCTGTTTTCGGGCGGTACTTCTTCGGGCGAAAGCCAGATCAGACGGTGGCTGCTTGAAAACGACCTGATCGAAGCGATCATCGCACTTCCCGTTGACCTGTTCTACAACACAGGTATCGCTACATACATTTGGGTGCTGTCGAAGAACAAGCGTGAGGAGCGCCGTGGTAAAATTCAGCTCATTGATGCTGGCTCGATCTTCCACAAGCTCCGCAAGGCTCTCGGTAACAAGAAAAACGAGATCAGTCCTGAAGACCGTTCTGCGATCACGAAGCTGTATGCAGACTTTGCTGAGAATGAGTATTGCAAGATCTATCCGAATACGGAGTTTATCTATCGTGAGTATACAGTCATGCAGCCTTTGCAGAGAAGCTATGCTGTGAACGAGGAGCGTATTCAGGCTATGCTCTCTAAGGGTTCGCTGTCCTCGCTCTATGATCCGGCTAAGGTGGCAGAGCTTGAAAATGCTGAGGAGCTGACGGGCAAAGAGGTCAAGAAGCTCGAAAGCTATCAGAACAACAAGCCCGTTTACGATGCAATCATCGAAGCGCTGAACGGTGCTGTTTCCGATGCGGTTTATCTGTCTCCTGCGGCATTTATACCCGTACTGACTAAGATACTCAGTACGGCAACAACGGACAAGAAGCTCCTTGACAAGATCGCTGACGGTCTGTCGGTCATGGACAAGTCTGCTGAGATTCAGCGTGATAAGAAGGGCAACATCATCTACGATAAGGAGACAAAGGACACGGAGATCGTTAAGTTTGACGAGAGCATCGAGGACTATATGGCTCGTGAGGTACTTCCCCATGTTCCCGATGCACAGTGGTTCTTTGAGGAAGATCTGAGCAAGAAGTCGCCTGTTGTCAAGACGGGTGCGGAGATCCCGTTTACAAGATATTTCTATAAGTATCAGCAGCCAAAGCCCAGCGAGGAGCTTGAACAGCGGTTCTTGGAGCTTGAAAAGTCTGTGAGTGAGCGTATCGCACGGCTGTTTGGCTAACGAAAGGAGCATTGTTGATGAAAGAAATAATGCCTTATGTGATTTCAGTATTGACAGCATTGATTTCGATGATCGTATCTATTTATGTATGCAACAGAAACTGTAAAAACGAAATAAAGAAATTGAAACTTCAAAATGAGCAAGATATACAGAAAATACAAAAGCAACATGAAAATGATCTTGAAACAATGACACTACAACATCAACAAGAGATGGAAAAACTTGAACAAATACAGACACACGTAATGGAAAAGCAAAGAGAAGAAGCAGCATTAAAAGCAGTAACAGGAATAACCGAAACTTTTACCGAAAACTTAACGAACTCAATTTTAGATGCTCCTGCTGTTAAGAACGAAATAAACAAGCAAGCTAACAACGCTTTTGTTAGAAAAAAGAATCGAAGGTGAACGGCAATGCGTGAAATGAAGGATAGTGGGATTGAGTGGGCAGGAGTAATCCCAAATACTTGGAACATAAACAAGGGTAAGTATTTTATGGAACTACTAACTCGCCCTACTTTAGAAACTGATGAAGTAATAACTTGCTTTCGTGATGGTGAGGTTACTCTGCGTTCTAAAAGGAGAGAAGAAGGTTTTACTGTTTCTTTGACCGAAGCAGGCTATCAGGGTATCGAAATTGGTGACTTGGTGGTTCATGGTATGGACGGATTTGCTGGCTCTATTGGTATCTCGGATTCAAGAGGAAAAGCTACACCCGTATTAAATGTGCTTGACACAGAGCAGAATAAACGATATATGATGTATTTAATGCGGACAATGGCATACTGTGAGGTGTTCCTATCTTGAGCAACAGGCATTCGTGTAAGAACTTGTGATACAAATTGGAAGAAACTTCGAGAAATAGATTATATTCTTCCTACGATATCTGAACAAAAAGCAATAGCTGATTTTCTTGACAACGAGTGCGATGAATTGAATACACTTATATCCGACATTCAATCACAAATCGAAGCCCTTGAAGAATACAAGCGCTCTGTCATTACCGAAGCGGTCACAAAGGGGCTTGATCCTGATGTGGAGATGAGGGATAGCGGCATTGCGTGGGTTGGCGATATTCCGGCACATTGGCTTGTTGAAAAGGTCAAGTTTCATTTGCAAAGGAATGAGCCAAGAAACCCAGGTGATAAACAGGTATTATCAGTTTATCGTGAATACGGAGTGATCCCTAAAGATAGCCGTGACGATAATCACAATGTAACATCAGAGGACACCTCTAATTATAAATATGTTGTCCCAGGAAACCTTGTAATTAACAAAATGAAGGCTTGGCAAGGTTCAATGGGTGTATCGGAATATGAAGGTATCGTAAGTCCAGCATATTTTATATATAAGTTCACGGATAATCAGATAATGCCCAAATATCTGCATTATCTTTTCAGAAGTTGCTATAAGGACGAGTTCAGAAGAATATCTGGTGGAATTAGAGAGGGACAATGGGATTTATCTCCTTATGAGTTTTCTAATACACTTTTGCTAATTCCTCCAACTGATGAACAGAATAGAATTGTATCATACATTGATGCGAGGATTAGCGAAATTGAATCTGCAATTACTGAAAAGAAGCAGCAGATTGAAACAATAGAGGAATACAAGAAGTCGCTGATATTTGAGTATGTGACGGGGAAGAAGGAAGTGCAAGTATGAATAATATACTAACCGAAAAAGACTATCAAGCGGAACTACTCGGTATACTCCGTGACCAAAACGGCTACACGATAAGAAAAGCAACAGACTTTGACCGCCGTTTTGCGGTTGACCGTGAAATGCTGTTCGGCTTTCTGAACGATACCCAGCCTGACACAATGGAGAAGCTCCGCAAGATACATAAGGACAGGCTCGAAGATACCATTGTGACCTT
>JBJERD010000107.1:0-3616 GCA_051882095.1 Oscillospiraceae bacterium | reverse complement strand
ATATATCCTTTCACAGCAAAAGCAACACTGTACTAGAGGTGCAGTGCTGCTTTGATTTTTGTATTAGTGTCCGCCCGAGCAATAGCCTGGGACGTTTGTCTGCTTATAATAGCCTGTTGCCGTACTTGAACAGCCGTTGCCTGCCAGCAGACCCGTTTTTGTACAGTACTTAGCTTCCACCACCGTATCAGGCATCTGGAAATCGTGATTTGGTTCAGTTTCTGCAACGTCGCCGAAAATGTTCTTCCAGATAGCGCCGATATTCTGATAATCGTTTGTGGGTATCTTCTTCTGCTCGTCGTAGCCTATCCATACTCCGCTGACGTAATCGGGAGTGCAGCCTACGAAGGTCAGATCCTTCCAATCGGACGATGTACCTGTCTTGCCTGCAACAACGGTATTGTTAAGCTTTGCATAACGTCCTGTTCCCTGCTGCTCGGTGATGACCGTCTGCATCATTTTATTCATGACATAAGCGGTAGACTCGCTTATTGCCTGCTTATAGCCCTCGTTTTTCTCATAAATAACGTCGCCGCTTGCGTCCTCTATTCTTGAAACATAGGTGACGTCGTATTTCTTTCCGCCGTTGCCGAAGATCATATATGCTCCCACAAGCTCTTCAAGTCTTGTACCGTTGGTAAGACCGCCGACTGTAACAGGCGAATAGTTTACGTCCGAATCGGTAAGAGTGGAAATATCCAGCTTGTTTTTCAGGAAGTTATAGGAATAAGCAGGAGTCATCTGCTCAATAAGCTGTGCAGGACAGGTGTTGAGCGATCTCATAAGCATCTGCCATGTGAAGTAGTTGTTATGCGACCAGTTTTCGCTGTCGCCCGTTTCCGAATAGTTTACAGGCCACTGCTTTTCCTGACCGTCCTCAGTGATAGTGATAGGATCGTCCTTAAAGAAGGTTGACCATGTCATCAGATCCTGCTCCAGAGCAGGCGCATATGATGCTATAGGCTTGATACACGAACCGGGTGAACGCTGTGCGTCGGTAACGTTGCTCCAGCCCAGAGAGTCTGTTTTCTCATTTCTGCTGCCCACTACCGCCTTGACGTTTCCTTCATAGTCTATAGCTATAAAGCCCGAAAGCAGCTGGTCGTCGGCAAGCTGATAGGTCTGGAAGTTTGTGGGATCCTGCATTTCCCTCTCGACCTTTTCCTGCATCTGAATATCAACGGTGCAGTAGATAGTATATCCGCCCGAATAGAGCATTTCTCTTGCCTTATCGTTGTCAACGCCTGCCTTATCGGCAATTATCTCGATAGTCTGGTCGATAGCGTCGTCCATAAAGTAAGAGGTAGGTCCCTGATTTTCAACATCATCGGCAAACTCATCTCTGCTGGAGAAATCGGGGTCGCCTGTGATAACAAGCTCATCCTCCAGAGCCAGCTCGTACTCGCCGTCGGAGATAGCTCCGTTTTCAAGCATTTGACCCAGACAATATTCCTGACGTATCCTGTTATTCTCCGGCTGATTGAGGGGATTATATGTGGTAGGCGAAGTGGTCATTCCCGCAAGAGAAGCAGCCTCTGCCAGCGTAAGCTGAGTAACGTCCTTGCCGAAATAATAGTTTGCAGCCGCCTGCACGCCGATGATATCCTGATAGCCGTCGCCAAGAGGGATAATATTCAGATAAGCCTGAATGATATCCTCCTTTGTATAGCTCTTTTCAACGTTTATGGCTCGGAAAATCTCTCGTATCTTACGCTCAACGCTTTCGATACCGCTTCGTTCATCGTCGCCGGTAATATTCTTGATAGTCTGCTGAGTGATAGTCGAACCGCCCTGCTTCCAGCCGGTAAGCGTTTTGACGATAGCGCCGAAGGTACGCTTGAAGTCAACGCCGTCGTGAGAATAAAAACGCTCGTCCTCGGTATAAACAAAGGCGTCTATCACCTGCTGAGGTATCTCATTATAATCCACCCACTGGACTTTTTTCTGCGGATTTTTCAAAGCGTAGTAAACAAGATACTCGTCCGAATCCTCATCATTTTCATCATAGTTGGGATTTTTATACATAAACCTTGAAATGTTGCTGGAAACGACTCCCTTATCAAGGTTAACGCTTGTATCCGTATCGGCGAAATTAAGGATATAGATAGTAAGCGCCGTAACAAATATCGAGCCTGTGATAATAATTATCATCAGAAACGACAAAATCAGCGTACCGAATATCTTTATAGCCTTGACCGCTGCGCTTAATGCTTTATTCTTCTTTTTCTTTGTCTTCTTCGTCTTTGGAGTTTTCTTTTTTATATCTTCCATAAACAAAAACCTTTCGTGTTCATCATAAGGTCATTCACGGCGTTTGGCGCACAAATGAACGACCGACAGCTTTACTTTATAGTATAACACAAAAAAAGCGAAAAGTAAAGGGGGCGAACCCTCGCCCCCTGTATTTTTAAGAATTTTCTAATTATTCTTCCTCAGCAGCAGCTTCTTCAGCTTCAGCCTCAGCCTCTGCCTCTTCCTCAACAGGGAGCAAAGCTCTCATTGAAAGGCTGATCCTCTTCTTTTCAAGATCTATCTCAGTGATCTGAGCGTCAACCTCCTGACCTACCTTGAGAATGTCAGCAACGTTGTCAACTCTCTGATTAGCGATCTGAGAAATGTGGATAAGACCGTCGATACCGCTGATGATCTGTGCAAAAGCGCCGAATGATGTGATAGAAACTACAGTAGCCTTAACTACCTGACCAACCTGATAGTTAGCCTTGAAGATCTCCCAAGGATTCTCGGAATCCTTCTTGTAGATGAGAGAAACCTTCTTTGTTTCGGGGTCGATATCCTTGATAGTAACCTCTACCTTTTCGCCAACGCTTACAACGTCGGAAGGATGCTTGATCCTGCTCCATGACAGATCCATTCTTCTTACAAGACCGTCAACTCCGCCAAGATCTACGAACACGCCGTAATCTGTGATAGACTTAACTTCGCCTGTAACAACGTCGCCTGCCTTAGCAGTCTCAAAGAACTTAGCCTGAGCAGCCTCTCTCTCCTCACGCTGAACGGCACGGATAGAACCCACAGCTCTCTGCTTGCCCTCGTTTACTTCAAGGATCTTGAAGGAAACAGTCTGCTTGAGCAGTGCGTTAAGGTCAAAATCTCTTCTTGGTGCAGCCTGTGATGCGGGAACGAATACCTTCACTCCGTTAGAAGCAACAAGCACTCCGCCCTTTACAACGTTTGTAACTGTACCTGTAAGAGTTGCGTTCTCTTCCTTTGCAGCCATGATCTTCTCAAAGCCCAGAGCTGCGTCAACTCTCTTCTTGGAAAGTGTAACTACACCGTCCTGGTCGTTTGTCTTGAGTACGATAAGGTCGATGGTGTCGCCTACCTTAACAACGTCTTCTACCTTGAGAGTAGGATCGTCTGTAAGCTCGGACACAGGGATAACGCCCTGCTGCTTTGTGCCAAGGTCAACATATACTTCGCTGTTATTAACGCTCAGTACAGTACCGGTTACCCTCTTTCCAATATGTATTGGCTTAAGAGAATTCTCCATCTCCTCCACCCAGTTAAATTCCTCTTCATTGTTCAACATTTCACTCATGGTCTGTTGTACCTCCTTGATTATATAAGCCGGAGTCGATGCGCCGGCAGAAATCCC
>JBJERD010000106.1:0-3617 GCA_051882095.1 Oscillospiraceae bacterium | reverse complement strand
TGCTCTCGGAACAGAAAACGCCGTATATCCAGCCGTCCTCATGCTGAGTAAGTCTCATGTCGTAAACATTGGTCTCCTCAGGCTCGGTATCGGGCAGAACAACGGGATAATCCCAGAATCTGAAACCGTCAACAGGGCTTTCGCTCTCTGCAACAGCGAAGAATGATTTTCTGTCGTTGCCCTCCACTCTTGCCACAAGATAATACTTTCCGTTAAGATAAATAGCTCCGGAATTAAGCACAGCATTAACGCCGAGGCGCTCCATGAAATAGGGATTTGTTTCGGGATCCATATCATATTTCCAGATTATCGGAGCGTGGTCGGCAGTAAGCACAGGGTTTTCATATCGGTCATAAATACCGTTGTAGGTTTCAGAAACTGTGTTCCTGCGGTTGATAAGCTCCTCGTACTTTGCAGTAACATAGGCTTTGTTGCGTTCAAATGTACTCATGTAAGTATACTCTCCTTTTTTAATAGTAATGCGATACATCACCGAGAATCATCTCAATGATAAGTATACTATATTCTTCTTGACATTTCAAGGAAAAAACTTACTTAATAACGTTTACAAAAAAATTTTTTTGCAGCAAAAAAGGGACCCCGTAAAGGAGTCCCTTAAAAGCTTATAGATCAAGCTTATTTCTTCTTGCTTACTACGAATGCAGCGCCAGCAAGTGCAATACCTGCAAGTGCGATTCCGGCAGCAGCACCTGTGTTCTCATTAGCTGTTGTATTGTCGGAAGCAGCAGGTGTACCCGGCTGTGTATCAGTATTAGAAGGTGTATCTGTATCAGCAGGCTTCTCATCGTCAGCAGGCTTCTCATCGTCAGCAGGCTTCTCATCATCAGCAGGCTTCTCATCATCAGCTGGCTTCTCATCGTCAGCAGGTGTATCCGTATCAGCAGGAGCCTTGCCAAGACCTTCAATTGTGAATGTAACTTCCATTACATCACCCTCTGCAGGGATAGCAATATCCTCCAGGTCTGTCTCGTTGTCGTTGTTCCAAACATTGATTATTTCAAATGTAAGGTAATCTTCATCAGACTTAAAGAGAGCCTCGTCAAGGTGATATGAATTAGAACCATACTTCAAAGTAACATCCTTGCAGTGAACAGCGTTGCCGTTAACAACTGCGAAAGCTACACCGTCATCGTCCTCGTCAGACTCGCACTCAATGTCAGTTGTGATAAGGATCATGTTGAACTTATCAGTTACATTGCCGTCGATAACTGCGTCGTCTTCCATCTCATAGTTCTTAGCCATGGACCACTTAAGAGCGTCGCCCGATCTCTCAGTACCGTCATCATATACCTGAATGTCGGTATCGATTACGCCGCTTGTAGCGATCGAAACAGTGTAAGTACCGTCATAAGGAAGCTCAACGTCTGTGCACTCAACAGAAGCGTCAAAACCGTTTCCGCCGCCCTGTACGCCTACGATCTTGTTAGGGAATGCAGCACAAGTACTTTCTGACTCAGCGTCATACTTAACAAAACCGTCACGGTAGTTCCATGTGTTGTTTGTCTGGAAAGCAATACCTGCGCTAGCTGCAGAAGCCGAAACTGCAAATGCTGTCATTGCAATAGAGGAAGCAGCCATACCAGCAAAAATCTTTCTAAGTTTCATAAAAATAAAACTTCCTTTCTTAATTAAGTATATATATATTGTACTTTATTTCACGCCTTTTTTCAACTGACGTATTACACAAATTTATCATATATTTATTATGCACTTTTAACGAATTTTTCACATATAAATATATGCTGAAAATGCGGAAACAAAGCGTTTTTATTGCATTTTCTTTTTCTGCATCGTTCCGGTGATCCAAAGCGTCATTCTTCGTGGGAGAAAACGTGATACAAAGTCAAGCAGTTTTATCTTTGATTCAGGAATAATTATCATCTTGCCTGCGAAAAGCTTCTTGACAGCGAATTTTGCACAATACACGGCAGAGATGCTTCCCAGTCCGAAGGAGCAGCCTGCAACGTCGTTGAACTCGGTATCTACAGGTCCGGGACACAATGCGGCGACCTTGACCCTGCAGCCCTGCTCTTTAAGCTCCTGATTTATTGCACAGGTAAGGTTAACGACATAAGCCTTTGTTGCATAATAGGTCGCCATCATCGGACCGCCCGGCAAGAGTCCTGCCGATGAAGCCACGTTCAGTATATATCCCTTGTTTTTCTTTTTGAAATCACGCAGAAAAAGCTTTGTCAGTATATGCACAGCTCCGCAGTTGACGTCAAGCATTTCAAGCTCTCTTTCAAGGTTTGTATCGACAAACTCGCCTATCGCACCGAAGCCTGCGTTGTTCACCAGCACCGAAACGTTCATCTGTGATGTTTTTTCATACAATTCATAGCATTGCCGGCGGTCGGTCAGGTCGGCGGTAATAACAGTAACCTTCCCCGAAAGCTGCTTTTTCAGCTCGTTGAGCCTGTCCTCACGTCTGGCAGTTATAATCAGATCAAATCCTCTGCGGTCAAGTTCAAGGGCTATTTCTTTGCCTATTCCTGAACTTGCCCCCGTGACCAGAGCTGTTTTACTCATATTCAAAACCTCATTCCATGTTACTGTTTTTAGTATATACCATTATTTAATTTTTGTCAATAATTAAAGAGCATATGCTCCGCAATTGTTTAAAATTCACAGCTAAGAATAATATAAATATTTGTATTTCTATTGACAAACGGCTGTAAATATGCAATAATATAATTACAAAATATAAAATACTTATATATCACAGGTCGATTTGAAAATCAAAAGTTTTCAAATCCGGAGCCTTGCTTTGGTCATAGAGTTTTCTCACGGCTGAGCAACGCTCGGAAAGGAACGGATAATTTTATGAGTAATTGTACACTGGTCATAATGGCGGCAGGACTTGGAAGCCGATTCGGCGCAGGCATCAAACAGCTTGAACCTGTTGGTCCCAACAACGAGATAATCATGGACTTTTCTATCTACGACGCTGTCGAAGCAGGATTTGACAAGGTCGTATTTATCATAAGAAAGGATATTGAAGACGCTTTCTGCAAAATGATCGGCGACAGGATCGCAAAGCACGTCAACGTGCAGTATGTTTTTCAGGAAACATCTGATATCCCCGAAAAATTCAAGGGCTGCGACAGAGTAAAGCCTTGGGGAACAGGTCATGCAGTACTTTGCTGCAAGGGTGCAGTGAACGAGCCTTTTGCGGTCATCAACGCTGACGACTATTACGGCAAAGAAGCTTTTGTCAAGCTTTACGGCTATCTCACCTCAGGCAAAAAGCAGAGCAGCAAGCTTGACCTGTGCATGGCAGGATTTATACTGAAAAACACGCTCAGCGACAACGGCTCAGTAACAAGAGGTCTTTGCAGTATTGACCAAAACAACAGGCTCGAACAGATCACTGAGACATACAATATCCGCCGTGAGGACGGCAAAGTTCTTGCAGGCGAGGATGAAAGCTATGAAATTAGCGAAGACAGCTATGTTTCAATGAATATGTGGGGCTGCCCTCCCGAATTTATCGACGTGCTTGACGAAGAATTTGTGAAGTTCCTTGAAGCAAATTCAGACAGTCCAAAGGCGGAATTTCTGCTGCCCACCGTTATTGATACCCTGCTGAAAAGCGG
>JBJERD010000105.1:0-3648 GCA_051882095.1 Oscillospiraceae bacterium | reverse complement strand
AAACCTTTACACATAAGCTTTTTTCTCCGGCGGTCACAGGCGTAAAATCCGGGCATTTTTTCTCTTTGTGCATGGTATACAAAACTACGGCGTCTTTTTTGGCAAATATCCACTTGACATCAGAAACAAAATACTATATACTTGTTATTGTCAGTTCGCCAACCACAAGATATAGTGGTGCAGACGAAAGAGAATATATTAAATGGTTAAGTGAAAACAACATATTTGTTTTACAATATACGGAGGTAAAAAGTATGATAATCAAGATCAAAAAGCGTGACGGAAGAACTGTTACATTTAATATCGAAAAAATAGCAAGTGCTATTTATAAGGCTGCCCAGTCTGTCGGCGGCAGCGACTATGAGGAAGCTTTGCAGCTTGCCGGCAAGGTAGTCGATATGCTTATGGGCATGAACCTTACATCGCCTACGGTCGAGGAGATACAGGACTGCGTTGAAAAGGTTCTTATAGAAGAAGGTCATGCAGCTACTGCAAAGGCATATATCCTTTACCGTTCAACAAGGACCCGTGCAAGAGAAATGAACACACGTCTTATGAAGGTGTATGAGGACCTTACCTTCAAGCCTGCAAAGGAAAGCGACCTTAAGCGTGAAAACGCCAACATCGACGGCGATACCGCTATGGGTACCATGCTCAAATACGGCTCGGTGGGCGCTAAGGAATTCTATGAGATGTATGTGCTTGACCCCAAGCACGCCAAGGCTCACGCAGAGGGCGATATACATATCCACGACCTTGATTTCTACACCCTGACCACTACCTGTACTCAGATAGACCTTACAAAGCTGTTCAACAAGGGCTTTTCCACAGGTCACGGCTATCTGAGAACTCCTAACGATATTTCAAGCTATGCGGCTCTTGCCTGCATCGCTATCCAGTCCAACCAGAACGACCAGCACGGCGGACAGTCTATCCCAAAGTTCGATTACGACATGGCTGAGGGCGTAAAGAAGACATTCAGACACCGCTATCGTGACAATATCCACAGAGCCCTTGCTCTTATCGCAGGCGTTACCGATTCGCTGGAGATCTCAAAGAAGATCGCAGAGAAGATCGAAAAGGAAAAGGGACTTGTTCCCACACTTGCCAACGACAACGGCTATCAGGAGGCAGAGGCTGAAATGCTGCTTGCCTTTGCAGACGCAGGCGACGTTCAGCAGATACAGAATTTCGCATATAAGTGCTCTATCAAGGAGACTGACAGAGCTACATATCAGGCTATGGAAGCGCTTATCCATAACCTTAATACAATGAATTCCCGTGCAGGTGCGCAGACTCCGTTCTCGTCCATCAACTACGGAACAGATACCTCTATCGAGGGCAGAATGGTCATCAAGAACGTGCTGCTCGCTCAGGAGGCAGGTCTTGGCAACGGCGAAACGCCTATCTTCCCAATACATATCTTCAAGGTCAAGGAGGGCGTAAACTATAACCCCGACGACCCCAACTACGACCTGTTCAAGCTGGCTTGCAGAGTTTCTGCAAAGAGACTGTTCCCCAACTTCTCGTTTATCGACGCTCCCTTCAATCTCCAGTACTATAAGCCGGGCAATCCCGATACCGAGATCGCATATATGGGCTGCCGTACCCGTGTTATCGGAAACGCTTACGACCCCACAAGAGAGATCGTTACAGGCAGAGGAAATCTGTCCTTCACTTCAATAAACCTGCCAAGACTGGCTATCAAGGCTCAGGGCAACATCGGAACATTCTTCGACAGCCTTGACGAAATGATGGAGCTCTGCATCGAGCAGCTTATGCACCGATTCAGGATACAGTGCTCAAAGAAGGTAAAGAACTATCCGTTCCTTATGGGACAGGGCGTTTGGATAGACTCCGATAAGCTTGACCTTAACGACGAGGTTGCCGAGGTGCTTAAGCACGGTACGCTGTCTGTGGGCTTTATCGGACTGGCAGAAACGCTCAAATGTCTTATCGGAAAGCATCACGGCGAGTCGGAGGAAGCAAGAGAGCTGGGTCTTGAAATAGTAACTCATATGCGCCAGCGTATGGACGAAGAAACAAAGCGCACAGGACTTAACTTCTCGCTGCTTGCAACGCCAGCCGAGGGACTTTCGGGCAGATTTGTCAGAATGGACAGAAAGCGTTACGGCGAAATAGCAGGAGTTACCGACAGAGATTACTATACAAACTCCTTCCATGTGCCTGTATATTATAACATCAACGCATTTGAAAAGATAAAGATAGAGGGACCCTATCATGCGCTGACAAACGCAGGACACATCAGCTATATCGAGCTTGACGGCGACCCCACAACCAACCTTTCGGCATTTGAAAAGGTCATCCGCTGCATGAAGGAAAACGGCATAGGCTACGGAGCAATAAATCACCCTGTAGACCGTGACCCCGTATGCGGATATACGGGAATAATCGGAGATAAATGCCCCATGTGCGGAAGAACCGAAGAGGAACATTCCAAGATAGCTAAGGAAAGAATACCAAGGATCCATTGCGGATGCTGATAATACAAAAACGGGCGGCATAAAAAGCCGCTCGTTAAGTTTATAATTGAATTGCGAAAATTAAAGTTTAGGCTCAAGCCCTTTTTAAAGGGCTTGCGAGGAGAAAATTCTTCCTCGGCAAAGCTCGGAAGAATTCGGGGGCGAGGAGCCCTCTTGTCGCTCACCGCAGTGAGCGAAATCCCCTGATCGCAGCAAAAAGGAGAAAATATGAAATTAAGAATAGCAGGACTTGTCGGGGAGTCTATAGTAGACGGACCGGGATTTCGATTTACGGTGTTCACTCAGGGCTGTCCCCACAATTGCGAGGGCTGCCATAATCCGCAGACCCACGATTTTAATGGCGGATATGATATAGACACCGACGAGATATATGAAAAGATAATAAAAGACCCTCTGCTTGACGGAGTGACCTTCAGCGGCGGAGACCCATTCTGCCAGTGTAAACCGCTTGCAGAGCTGGCAAAGAAAATACATGAGTTCGACGGCTTTAAGCTGAACGTTATCGCCTATACGGGCTATACCTATGAGTACCTTGTCAGCCATGCAGACGAGGAAAACGGCTATATGGAGCTGCTTGAACAGTGCGATTACCTTATCGACGGCAGATTTGTACTCAGCCAGAGAAGTCTGGAGCTGAAATTCAGAGGAAGCCGCAACCAAAGATTTATCGACGTGAAAAAATCTCTCCAAAAGGGAGAAGCCGTCGCCCTTGATGACGAAGCGCTGTCGCTGATGTAAAATAATTCTGTAGGGGTCGATGCCAACATCGACCCGTTTTTTGTGATTTTTCAGACTGTGGGCAGTTTATTTTATTCGTATCGGTCTGCCGAAAACACCAGCCCCTGCATATTAAATGTTCAGCGCTCATGTGTAGGGGACGGCGTCCTCGACGTCCCGTTCTGCTGCCGCCGATGAATTTCGGGCTGTCGGGGACGCCAGCCCCTACAATTAGGTTTTCGGCATAACGAGAATGAACGGCGTCCTGGACGTCCCTTATTTGGGCGATAAAAACCGAACGGCTGCTTGCCGTCTGTCGGTCTGCAAAAAAAATAATTCTGTAGGGGTCGATGCCAACATCGACCCGTTTTTTGTGATTTCGCACCGTTTGGCAGCCCATTTGTCCCTGCAAACCGTAAAATTAATC
>JBJERD010000104.1:0-3652 GCA_051882095.1 Oscillospiraceae bacterium | reverse complement strand
ATTACACATACGTCAACTGCGGCTCGGTGGCTTTGCCAAAGGAAAATTCCGCCCACAGCTATGTTATTTTGGATAACGGTGAATTTACGTTTCATTCTTTATAAAATTAAGACTGCCATGCAAATGTATGGCAGTCTTTTTATACATATAAGAGATCGGCAAAACGGGCTGTCGGGGACGCCAGCCCCTACAAATTCTTTTTGCCCTAGATATCCCGAAAAATACCGCACGTCAGTGCGCTCCTTCATTGTCAATTGTCAATTGTCCATTGTCAATTGACTTTCCGTTGTCAATTGTCTTTCTTTTTTCACGAAGGTCAAAGATGAGCATTATCAGGCACACGGCAAGACCTGCCGCCGACATTATCACGCCCTCATAGAACAGCGGCGCTGTGTATTTTATCTTTATTTCATGCTCCCCCTGCTTTATGGGAAATCCTATGAACGTTTTGTCTACACATTCATACTCCTGCTCGCTGCCGTCAACGGTTATCTCAAAGCCGCTGTCGTAAGGAACGGTAAGCTCGAAATATCCGTCCTCGCTGCAGTTTATGGTTCCTGCGATCACGTCGCCCTTCGTCTGCTCTTTGTCTATCTCCAGCTTATCAGCCGTGCAGGCGGTTTTGGGGTAGTCCATGATATAAGCCTTTATGTCGCTTATTGTGTAATCGCCCTTGCCGAATCTGATGTTCAGCTCTTTGAGATATTCGTCTCCGCCTGTGGTGAGAACATAGTCAAATAACGTATTGTTGTTGTAATACTTCCAGCTGGGATCGGTAAGAGTGTTGCCAATGTTGTTTATATTTATTTTTACATCAGCCTTTCTTCCCGTTTTGTTATCAACTATAAATTCGATAACAAGCAGCTTGTCGGCGGATATATTCTCGTCAAGCGGCAGGGTAACGTCAAAGCTTTCCTCGCTTTGTATCCTGTAGCCTCCGTCCACTTTTGAAAGCTTATCGGAATTTGGGAGAACAATGTCGCCGTATGGCTCTACGGAGGAAGTAAATTTTACGCCGATGCTTTCATCGTCCACCACGATACAGTTTACAAGCGCCTCTGTTCTCTGAGCGAAATTCAGCCTTTCATATTCCGAAACGCTTATCAGCCTTGAACTGCTCCTGCCTATTGGCATTGCGTATTTGTTTTTATAGAGATACAGACCGTTTTGCCTGAACACAGGCTCATAACCCGTCTGAACATTTTCGCGGTCGGTGATAAGATATTTATTTCCCATGAAAATATCAAAAAGTATATTCGACGAGCGTGATGTCAGAGCGGAATTTCTGAACTCGTTTTCGTTGCGGATATCGTTGAAATAAAAGCTGTTGTAGCCTTTATGATGCACCGACGAATAAAGATAGGGACTGTAAAAATCCATGTCGTAAATCATGTTAACGGTATCAGCTTTGTTTACTGACGTTGAGCTTCTCACCATATCTTCATCTTTAGCGATGATATCGGTCATTATCCTGAAGCTGTCGGAATTTTCATATTCAAGCTTTTCCATAGGCACAAGCTTGTCGTTAAGATTGAAGGTTATCATCGAAAAGCACTGCACAGCAGTCATGGCTATCCATAAAAGAGCCTTTTTTCTTTTGACAAAGAAAATTATCATGCACACCGTCAGTACCGCAAGGTCGATAAGCATGAATTGCATGGTGCTCTTTCTGCCGTCAAAGAACATTGCTCCCACCACAAATGCGGCAAGGGTCAGAAAGCAGGCGGCAAGGAGAGGCTTTTTTCTTTCGCAAAGCTCTTTATAGGCTTCTCCCATAAGCAGGACAGCCAGCGGAATAAACGGGATAAGCGCCTTTGCATCGAAATACAATGTGCCGTTTAAAATATACACGAACACGGGGCAAACGGTTATCAGAGCAAAAACTATGCCCAGAAATCTTCTGCCTCTGTCTTTGGATATTGCCGCTGCAACAAAGGAAAACAAAGCAAAGCATGAAAGCCCCATGGCGTAGGTAGAAAATCCGATAAAGTCAAGCCTTACGCATGGGATAAAGCTTGAAAGACCGACCTTTACATTTCCCGAATCTCTTCCTCTGAGAAGCACGGCTGCGGTGGGTAGAATGAGTATTCCCGAAAGCAGCACGGCAGTAAAAAGTCTTCCAGCAAAGGCAAGACCGTCCTTCATAAACTTTTTTACAGAGAAGCTTTCGTTCAGCTGTATCCAGCGGTAAACGCCGTAGATTGCTATGACTATTATTGCCGACACGCTGAAAAAATAGCTGCAAAGGATTATCATAAGCGTCCAGAGGATAAGTCCTGACTTTTTGTTTTTTTCAAAGTAATTATCCACCGCTCCCAGAGCAAGAATAAGAAAGGGCATATAGTTTACAAACATTATATGCCTGTGTCCGTGAAAAATAAGCGGCGATGCACATATGAACACAACCGAAAGCAGCAGCGCCGTTTCAGGCGTGTACTTGCTGCGCATAAAGCGGTAAAAAAGGATTATGGATATCCACATTCCTATTATGCTCACAGCCTGGATATATACCGCCATAGGCACAAATGGCAGAAGATATGAAAACAATATTATAGGCGAATAAAGCCCGTAATATGAAAAATTGTATATGTTCTCGCCTGCGCCCAGATTAGCTGCAAAATTCGGGAACAGATCTTTTGTATCATAAAAAAGCTTTCTGAAATAATCGGGAATGGCATAGTGCTGCCCTGCCCAGTCAAGCTGGGAGCCGTATGCATATCTGAATCTTATAACAGCGATGACCGCCGCCGCATACAAGACCGTCAGCACGGCGCAGTGAACGAGCCACAGCTGTTTGTCTTTATTTATTTTCTTCAATATATTACCCCTTTGCATTATGGCTGCTCCGTTCCCGCAGAATACTGCTCCCACATTTCATAGGGATTCATATGCGAAAGATTTTCCACTACCTTGCTCTGCGACAAATAAAGCTCTTCAAGCTTCTCCTTGAACTCAATACGGTCTTGCGACATTTCAGTCAGTCCGCTCTTTACGCTGTCGTCAAGAGCCGATTTTTTATAATACTTTCCGAAGCAGTAAAGCGGCGAATCGAACTTATTTTTATCATATATTTCCGTCACATATCTGTGAAGCTTTATATGGTGCTGATGACCGTATTCACCGTTCTTGTTGTGAGTAACTATCAGCTCCCATTGTTTCTGCTCCATTACAGTTTTAATATCGGCTTTGATGCTGTCGCTGACCTTTGACCAATCGTCACGCTTTCCCATTACCTTGTCGGGATATTCAAGCATTATACCTTCGTTGCCCGACGCTTCTACTACATTCATAAACTCCCGGGCACGGGTCTTGTTTCTGCCTCCTGTAATGCAGACGACAAAATATCCGCCGTCCTTGAGATGACCTCCGCCCCACAAAGTTTCGTCGTCGGGGTGAGCGACTATCATAAGCTTGTTTGCATTGGAAACCCCTGCCGCCTCCATTCGCTGAGAGGTCAGCGGTTCAACATGATATACCTTATAAAGCCTCACCTGCCGCTGTATGAACCATACCCCCACGCACAAAACCGCAAGCAGTACTGCCCCTGCGGCAATGCGTATCAATAATTTTTTTCTTTTTTCTTTCATTGTCTTACCTTTCTTTTGTTAGGCAACACCGCACGACTATTGTGTGCGGTATTGCCTTAATATCA
>JBJERD010000103.1:0-3653 GCA_051882095.1 Oscillospiraceae bacterium | reverse complement strand
AGTCCTGCAAGTATTTCTGAACAGATGATGATTTTATCATTTTGTCCAGAGTTTCTCTGATTTTTATGCCCGAATTATTTATCTTTCTTCTGATAGAAGCAAGCTCGGAGCTGGCATCGTCGGCGATGGTTTCTTCGTCGATGATAGCGCTTTCAAGCTTTGCTGCCAGATAATTATTTGGAAAAAGCGACTCAAACAGATAGTCGATAGGGTTTTCTTTATCTTCGCATTGTTTATACCAATTAGCAAGCGAACCTATCTGCTGCAATACTCTCTTTATCTCAATAAGCTCTCTGAGACTTAGCGCCGCACCTGACTCTGCTCTTTTAACCGAAGCAGAAATATCCTTTATGCTGTTAAAAACAGGCGTACCATATTTAACAGACAGCTCAAGAGCACAGCTTGTCTTTGCGATCTCTCTCTGTACAGTCAACAGGTCGCAAGACGGCTCGATCTCCAGCGCAAGCTGTTTCGTTTTTTCGTTGGAACACTCATCAGAAAGCAATTCAAGTATCTTATGTAGTTCCAGCGTTTCATAATATTTATTCAAGATTTCACCCCTAAAGTAACTTATAAAAACGTAACGTTTGAAAATTGTCAGTAAAATAATATTTGACAAAACGCTCGGTAAATTCAGTCAGCTTTTCTTGATATTTCTCGTTGATCTTAAAATTAAAAAGCTGGTTGTAATCAGTTAGTGCAATATATCTGACAATATAAAGCAACGTTCTGTCAAATGTAAAATCATATATACTGTCCGGATTTATGCAGCAATTTTCACATTCAAGCAGTCCGGATTTAAAATTAAAGTGCATTTCATTGCTTTCGTAAGCAAAACAATGATTGCAGCCCACAAGATATGGTCTGAAACCCAACTCACACAGCAGCCTGAATTCAAAAATAGATTTCAGCAGGTCAGGCTCTCTGTCGCCTTTATCAAGAAAATAAAGCGTGTTCAGCGTAAGCTTTAATATCTCATTGCAGTCTGCGTTTTCTATTCTGGAAAAACAAAGCAAGTCTGAAAAATAGGAAGCCAACGTGGTTTTCTTAACATCGAGCCTGAGATGATAGAACATATTTTCCGTCTCTGCGCTGTTCAGATAATAATTAGTATGACCGTGGGCATCTCTTTTTTCTTCAAGACAAAGCGTAGAATATGTGAAGAGCTGAGTAGATGAAGCAGTTTTTCCGCTTTTCATTCCGCCTCTTATAAAAACATCTATAACGCCCAGCTCTGCGCAAAGAACAGAAACAGATTTGCTGCTCTCTCCCCTGCTGTTTTCACGGATTATCAATCCCTTTAAGGTCTTCATTTTTCGCTTCCTCTGATTTTTTATAGTTCAGATAGTCTGAAATCTTGCCGCTTTGACAAAATTTTCTCCAAAGATCCATAATATTACCTCCGCTCAGTTGATAATATTATGATTTGCTTGTCCGAAAAGAAATATAATCGGAAATATTTACACCGGAAATATTAAGACAAGCCGAAGTTTTTTATCATTCCTTCACGGTTTCTCCAGCCTTCTTTTACCTTTACCCAGCATTGCAGATTGACTTTTATTCTGAAAAACTCCTCCAGCTCTGCACGAGCGTCTCCGCCGATTTTTCTGAGCATTGAACCGCCCTTTCCGATAACTATTCCCTTATGGGATTCTCTTTCGCAATAGATAGTAGCCGAAATATCAAGTATAGGTTCGCCTGCGGCATTATCACGCTCGCTGAGCTGTTCAATAGTGACAGCAATACCGTGGGGTATTTCTTCATTCAGATTATTAAGCGACTTCTCACGGATGATTTCAGCCATAATTACCTTTTCAGGCTGGTCGGTAAGCATATCGTCGGGAAAATAATGGGAACCTTCTACTGCAAACCTGTCAATAGCCTGCATTACAAGGTCAAGTCCGTCCCTTTCAAGCACACTGACAGGAATGATCTCTTCAAAATCATATAAAGCCGAGTATTCGCTGATTTTATTCATGATTTCCGATTTGTCTTCCAGCAGGTCTATTTTGTTTATAACAAGAATAACCTTAGAACGCTTTGAAAATCCGCTTATTATATCCTTTTCACTTTGCGAAACTGCTTTTGTGCAATCGGTCACAAGCAAGGCGATATCAACCTCGGCAACAGAATCATTAATGGTCTTCAGCATATGCTCCGACAGCTTATTCTTAGCCTTATGCATACCAGGAGTATCCATAAACACATACTGAGTTTCGTTTTTTGTAACTACGCCTGTGATCTTAGTTCTTGTGGTCTGAGGCTTAGCGCTGACGGCAGCGATCTTTTCACCTACAAGCGCATTGAGCAGAGATGATTTGCCTGCATTAGGCCTGCCAAGAATCGTTATAAAAGCATTTTTAGTGTTTGTCATTATCATTATCCTTTTCTTTAACTTCTTTGACTGCGTCAGCTGAAAAAATAAAAACCAGCCACAGCACAACAGATATGAGAAATCCTATAAATACGAAAACATGGTCATAAAAGTAGCAGTATATTTTATGGAAAACAGCAGTATCCCCATATATGCACACGCCGATAACAGCTGCAAAAAAGCAAACGCCCAAAACAGCGCCTGCCGAAGCGTCTTTGGCTTTTTTGGCGAGTGGGTGATACTTAGGAGAAATAAGGTCAACACAGGCTTCAACAGCTGTATTGACTATTTCAAAGGCTATCACTACGCCTATAGTTAAATAAGTAACGGCTTTTTCTGTGCTTGAAAGTTCATAAAAATGCATAAAGCTCAAAACATAAAAAGCTGCACAAAGATGTACACGCATATTTCTTTCGGACTTAACGCATGAAAAGATACCTCTGAAAGCGTAATAAAAGCCTTTAAGAAATGCCAGAAGCCTAGTTTTTATACTCATGCTCGTCAATTACAAAGCTCTGATCTCTTGAAATGCCGAGACTTGTCAGAATAGCTTCTTCCTTTTCACGCATTATACGCTCCTGAAGCTTGCCCTCCTCATGGTCGTAGCCAAGCAGATGAAGCATAGAATGAACTGTGAGAAAGCCTATCTCTCTTTCAAGTGAATGACCGTATATTTCCGCCTGCTTATATGCAGTTTCAATAGATATAACTATATCCCCAAGCAGATAAGAGCCTGTTTCGTTATCAATATCAAACTCGCCGTTTTCGCTTAACGGAAAAGACAGAACATCAGTAGGACGGTCAATACCTCTGTACTCGTTGTTGAGCTGGTGTATCTCTTCATTGTCAACAAATGAAACGCTTATTTCAAAATCATCGTCGTAGCCCTCGCTGGAAAGCACGGCATGACAGCATTTTCTGATAAGCAAACGAATTCCTGTAGGAATTTTAATTTCATTCTGATTATTTGTAATCAATACTTTAACCTTTCCCATGATTATTCAAATTCCCCTTTTCGTAATATTTTTCATATGCACGGATTATATCCTGAACCAGTCTGTGACGGACTACATCCTTTTCGGTAAAACGATTTATGGAAATGTCGTCAATATTCTTGAGAACCTTTACTGCTTCGATCAGACCTGAACGTTTTGAATCAGGCAGGTCTATCTGTGTTATATCACCCGTAATTACTATTTTTGAATTAAAACCAAGACGAGTAAGAAACATCTTCATCTGCTCGGGAGTGGTGTTCTGCGCCTCGTCGAGGATTATGAAC
>JBJERD010000102.1:0-3653 GCA_051882095.1 Oscillospiraceae bacterium | reverse complement strand
TCGATCGCATATAACAAATGTAAAATGCACTATCGTCAACAGGCTAAAAATGATAATATCAGCATAGATGATGAAACTTTTGACATTGAGCATTTGGCTGATGAAACGATAATGCTGCCGGATGACTACGCTGTAAATAAAGAATTCAAGCGTGAATTGAAAAAGATTATAAACGGGCTAAAGCCTAACGTTAAATCGGCTATTATATTGTATTATTATAATGATATGTCAATCAAAGAGGTCGCTAAGATCCTTGACGTTAATGAAACAACCGTTAAGAAAAGGCTATATAGGGCAAGGGTCAGGATAAAAAAAGAAGTTGAAAGTCTGTTTGAAAATAAAAATTATGCTGCTGTTCCGCTTGGTATTATGATGAAAAATTGTATATCTCCCAAATATGCGTCTACTGTCGCACCTGTGCCCATTGTAAGTACTTCGTCTGTTGTATTAAAAGCAGTAGGTATCACCGCTGCTGCCGGAATCACCATAGGCGTTCCAATTGCACTTGGATTAAGCGGCAATGGCGGATTTGGCATATATGAAAATGAGTCTTCACCATATATCAACAGCTATAGTTATTATGAAAACAGTTCAGAAGCATCATACGACGATTTATCTGACAGCATCAATACAGAGATATATTACGAAAGTGATGATCATACATCTGACAGTTCATCAGAAGATAATAGCAGAAGTTCTAATGATGATGAAAGTACAATTACAGTTGTCCCAACAGAATCAGAAAATGATATAAATACCGGTTCTATTTCTGAAAATGACAGTAAAGATGATCAGATAAGGCAAAATTCTATTGAATCATTGAATGCAGAGAAATTGATCGGAATGACATTGACGGACGCTCTGGCTCTTGGCGACAATAATTACGAAATGACATATCCGACCGGAGTTCAGCAGGGTTCGGCAGATATGTATAAATGCATTGATTTCCCACAGTATTGTTTCAAATCGAACAGATCGGACGGAATGGTTGACATTATTAATTTATACAGCGGTGCAAAGATAAATGATAAAATTTACATAGGCATGACTTATAATCAGTTATGTGAAATTATCGGTGAACAGCTTGCAGTTTCTATCAGCAACACTGATCTTGAATATTCTGCTTCTGCAGTTATCGACGGACACAGATGGATATTCTCTTTTGAACTTACCAACGAACAAAAAGATGAACTTCATAGCAGAATTGAACAACAGGCAGCAGATTCTGAAGCATTTGCGTTAGCTCCTTATTCTTACAGCGTAACTATTTCAGATATTGATCCAAAAATCTATTCCGCAGTATATAATGCCGATATTGTATAGATGTAAAAAAGACAGAAGATGATATGGATGATAAAACACAAAACTAATTATGCCGTGACGCTTGTTTCGGCGGCTCTGATCGTTATTGTTTTTACCATTCTGATGTGTTTGCTTTTAAGAGAGAAGAATAACAATAAAGCAACCGAATCTCAAACAGATGAAAACAATACATCGTATATTCAGACAGATAACAAAACGGATTTTTCAATTACATATGACTTTTACTACACTACAGAAACACTTGAAGGCGAAAAGCTCGAAGAAATGCTGAATGCAGATCCCGACGGCAGCTGCACAGTGAATGATGACAAATGCCGGGAATATGTTGACTACCTTGCCGATAAATATGATACCTTTGGCAAGGACAGAAAGTTTCATGCAACTTTGCAGGGCGATATAATCGTTCCAAACAGTGACGACGCCGTTTACGGCTGGCAGATTGACAGGGAAAAGACCTGTGAAGAACTTGTTAAAATGCTGAAAGCAGGAAAAACAGTCGAAAGCTGCGAGCCGGTTTATTATGACAACGGATACGGATATGTATATGACGGAGTGAAGTCGGCACGATCTGCTGATGACGATATAGGAGAAACATATGTTGAAATAGATCTCAGCGCTCAGCATCTCTGGGTCTATAAAAACGGAGAGATAACTTATCAATGCGACATAGTTTCCGGACAGTCAACGTCTATCACAACATTGACTCTTCCGGGAGTGTACAAGCTTTGGTACAAGGGACAGAATTATCCGCTAAACGGCAGCAATGCTGACGGAGAAAGCTGGAGTACGACCTGTAATTATTGGAATTTGGTGTCGGTTTGCGGGATTGGTCTGCATGATACTGTATACAGAAATGCTTTTGGCGGAGACGAATATAGATACAACGGTTCAAAAGGCTGCATAAATATGCCTCTTGATGGAGCAAAATACATTTATGAGGAAGTGGCACTTGGTACGCCTGTTGTTATGTATTATTCTGAGGAACAGTATCGTGAGTTCGGGCTAAGAGATCAGTGAAAGAGACTATGGAAATAAAAAATAATTACATAACGTCAGATGAAGAACAACGCTTGTTAGAAGAAAGGATCATGCGGAAACGTGCGGAAAGAAGACGTGCAAACCGCAGGCGTTTACGACGCAACAGAACAATTGCTATTATTACATTGCTGTTAATAACGATTTTGGTTTACCGTTCGTGTACAAATGATAATGAAAGTAAAGAAAGCATCAATAATAATATTAATGCACCCAAAGCATATGTAAGCTCTGAAAATTCAACTGAAGGTAAAACTTCCGCCTCAGAATCAGACGACCTTAGTGAACTGAGAAATCAAATTTACACTGCTGTACAATCGTACAACGGAACGTGGTCTATATATGTTAAAAATCTCGATACGGGATATTTTATAACCATTAATAATCGTCAAGTTTATGCTGCAAGTGAAATTAAGCTTTTTGCATTGGCTGCAGCATATCAGCAGATAGCAGATGGCGTGATTTCTGAGGATGAAGTTTATAATACTTTATTTGAAATGACAGCTAACAGCAGCAATGAAGCATTTAACAGTATAGTGTGGACTCTTGGAAAATATTATATTTCAAATTGGTGCGTTGAAAACGGATACAATGATACCGTGCAGTGCCATGGGCTGTATCCTGCATATAATGCTGATGGACTTGCCACATCAAATGGATATAATCTCACTACAGTCAAGGATATTGGATTACTTTTGGAAAGTATGTATCAAGGTAAATGCGTTTCAGACGAATATTCAAATAAAATGATAGATATGCTGTTGGAGCAGGAATACCGAAGCAAAATACCAGCTGGGATTCCGAATGATGTAAAAATAGCAAACAAAACCGGAGAAACAGACGATGTGAGTCATGACGCTGCTATTGTGTATTCTGATAATGCAGATTATATATTGGTGGTTATGGCTGATGCGCCGGGGCAAGCATGGTCGTGTGGTGATAACATTGCCGAGTTATCCGGTATTGTATATAAATACTTTAATTAACGAAAGGCAGGTAATTTTTTATGGCAAGCAAATTTGATCAGTGGGTAAGCAAAAGACTAGGTAAATAAAACGATTTTGACGGACAGTATGGGGCTCAGTGTTTCGATTTGTTCAACTTCTATGCAAACGAATTGTTTGGTGTACCAAGTTCAGAATTGTTTTCCTACACGTACGCTAAAGAATTGTATACAAATTTTCATGGAACAATCATGACTAGTAAGTTCAAAAAAATAGCAAACACTGCAAGTTTTGTACCCAAAAAAAGAGACGTAATGGTGTGGTCTGAGCAGATCAATGCCTCAGGAGATC
>JBJERD010000101.1:0-3678 GCA_051882095.1 Oscillospiraceae bacterium | reverse complement strand
TCATAGCTTTCGTTATTATTATAAAATTCAGCGGCAAAAGCAGTACATTCATCAAAATGCTCACAAGTCAGCGGTTCAAAGCTCCAGTTGTTTTCTTTAAAGCGCTTGATATGATTGCGCTTTCCGTGATATTTTTTGCCCTTTAATTCAGCTAAAGCCTGAGCACTGTAAATATAGTCAAAACCGTCACGGTCTGCATCAATTTTAATTTTTGAACCGTAATACTCCTTGAGCCAGACAAGGTTATCCGAATTGACAGAAGATACGATCAGAGGTTTTCCCATATCCGAAACATATTTTTTCAGCTCGCTGAATAGTTTAATATTCTTCTCTCTGCCCTGCTCATCACAAACAACTCCTGTAGGAAATGTAATAACAGGTTGTCCGTCATAAAAAGAACAGCTTATATAGAAATCTCCGTAAGAAGTGATAAGTGTGTTATTTAGTCTGCGCCATGCAAGGTTATTGGCAAATGAATACTCACAGCCTCTGAAATCGGAAATTGCAAGCTTTTCATTGATCCAATCTTTATCTTCGGGTTTTATTTCTCTAAAATCAAACATATAGTAGTTCACATTGCCTTATATAGAATTTATAAGCCCCAGTATTTTTTTTGTGATCTCTTCCCTGCTCAACGGCTGGTCGCCGCTGCTACATTCTACAATTTTCCATCCTAGCCGCTGTGCAGAATAAAGAGCAGCTTCTCTGCATTGCTGCAAGAATTGCACATTGGCTTCATGAATGTCTTTTTTTGTTTCGTCGCCGTTATATCTTCCCGACATAAGCCTCTGAGATATCTCTATCGGCATATCAAGAAAGATAACAAGGTCGGGCTGCGGAAGCTCCAGCTTGCCGTATTCATATCCGCACAGCCAGTCAATGTAATTATCCCACTCTGATTTATCAAGCTTGACCATCTGATAGATACAATTAGAAGTGACATATCTCGCAGCGAGAATAAGAGATCCGTTTTTATAATCCTCTTCCCAGAATTTTTTATAGCTTGCGTATCTATCAACAGCATAAAAGCTTGATGCAGCATAAGCGTTTATATCCTCGGCGTTTTTAGAAAACTCACCGTTAAGATACATTTTAACAAGTGCCGAAGACGGCTGGTCATAATCGGGAAAGCTGATAGGTTTAACATTTACGCCTTTACCAGTCAGGTATTCGGCAATTCGCTCAAACTGAGTAGATTTTCCGCTTCCGTCCAACCCCTCGAGAACGATAAGACGTGATTTATTTTCCATTTTTCATTACCCCGTAGCTATTGATTACCTCTTTCATTTTTCCGCAGGACATTTTTCCCTCAGGACATTTTCCTGTCATAACGCAACATGGTCCGGCATTTTTGAAAACATTGGGGGCGATCTCGCAGCAAATTCTCAGCATTTCATCTGCCACAGCCTTGATCTCCCACTGAGCTCTGTTGCAGCAGCGATGTTTAAAGAAGTTAAACAAACTTCTGACATTCATAGTAACCACGATCTTGGTTTCACAGGCATTGGGCAGAACAAATCTTGCGTCCTCATAAGCCTTCTTCTTAGCTTTCGTGCAAGCGTCCTTTTCATCTAGTCCCTGCTCCAAAAAGGTTTCGGTATGCTTTTGGGTCAGAATCTCAGCAATTTTATGATAGCTGTCAACGATAGAACTCATCTGTCTCTCAAACTCAGCTTTAGCTTCCGGCACTTCAGCAATTTCCGGAGGAGTAATAAACTCAAAGCCGTCTTCATTTACATATCTCTGGCTTTTCTGAGAATAAGAAGCTATTCTGTGTCTTACAAGCTGATGGGTACAAGCCCTTGAAACTCCTTCAATACCAAAAGTAAATGAAACGTGCTCCATAGGACTTTCGTGTCCAATAGAAGCCAGCATATTAATAAAACTCTCTGTTTTTTCTTCGGTAAGCCCGTCTCTCAGCGAACCTATATCGCTGCTTGAATAACAAAGCTTTGCTGCTGTGGCTATGACCTTCTCAGGTTCAGGCGTATGCGCTATGAGAGTAACCTTCATTAAATTCAGTCCCCCGTTCAGTTAATAAATACAAATCACACATATATTTTATTATATCATTTTTATACCGATTAGTCAACAAAAAAGGCAGGATTTTTTCCTGCCTTGTAATATTTGCTTATTTTGCGTCTCTGAGCAGCTGCTCCGCATTTTCAAGCATAAGAGGAGTTATATTGTCTCCTCCCATTATGCGTGCGATTTCCTCCTTGCGCTCTTCAAAATCAAGAGTTTTAACCGTTGTGACAGTTCTGTCGTTCACAATGTTTTTTTCTATAAGCAAGTGATTATCAGCCATAACAGCTATCTGTGCAAGATGAGTAACGCAAAGTACCTGTCTTATCTTGGATATTTGTTTCAGCTTCAAGCCTATTTTCTGCGCAGCACGTCCGCTTACTCCAGTGTCTATCTCGTCAAAAATAAGCGTACCGATGCTGTCTTTATCGGCAATAACGTTTTTCAGCGCAAGCATTATCCTTGAAAGCTCGCCTCCCGAAGCTATTTTTGCTATTGGTTTTGGCTCTTCTCCGACATTGGCGGAAATGAGGAACTCAATGGTATCCATTCCGTTGACAGTAAGCTTTCCTGCTTTTTGCTCAACCACTAGTTTGACCTTTGGCATATTCAGAAATTCAAGCTCCTCCGTGACCTGAGTAATAAACCGCTCACCGGCTTTTTTTCTGTGTTCAGAAAGCTTTTTGGCTTTTTGAGAAACCACGGCAAGCATTTCTTTTTTCTGCTCATTCAGCTTGCTGAGATCCATATCCGAATTGACCAAAGATTGAAGCTCGGACTGAGATCTTTCAAGCGTATCAATAACATCGGAAAGCTCGGGACCGTATTTTTTCTTTATCCTTCTAAGCTCGTCATTTCGCTGATTAAGGTAATCATACCGCTTCGGGTCAACATCTAAGCTTTCCAGCAAGGATGACAGCTCCTCCGATATATCGCTAAGCTCTATCTGCGCAGAGCTTAATCGCTCCGCCAGAGGTTCAAGGTCAGAAAGAATATCGGTATATTTATTTATGCCGTCTGCCGCTTCCGAAACCATTTCAGATACTCCCACCGTATCATCGTTGCCCGAAAGTATCTGATTTGCGGCAAAAATCGCTTCCGAAAGGACTACGGCATTTTTGGAGATATCAAGCTCCTCCTGAATTTGAACATCTTCGTTTTCTGATATCTTCAAGCTCTCTATTTCACTTATGATCTCTTGCAGCTCGTTTATTCTTGCAGCTTTTTTGCCTGCGTCTATGCTCAGCTTATTGATCTTTCTGGCAAGCAGCTGAAGCTCTCTGAAAGACATTTGATAATCGCTGATAAGCGGCTGGGCATCTGAATAGCTGTCAAGAATATGTATATGCTTTTCGGGAGCCATTAATATCTGATTATCATGCTGACCGTGAATATTCACAAGCAGCTCCCCGATTTCACGGAGCACCGAAACGTTCACGCTGCGAGAGTTTACTCTTGCTATGCTGCCTCCGTCTGAGTTTATTTCTCTTGTCAGAAAAAGCTGACCGTCGTCAAGAGAGATACCAAGCTCATTCAGCTTGGAAAGAACATTTATATCAAGGTCTGAAAACAAAGCAGAGATAACTGCTCTGTCAGCGCCTGTTCTTACAATGTCTTTTGTAACTCTCTGCCCCAGAATAGCGTTTATACCAT
>JBJERD010000100.1:0-3693 GCA_051882095.1 Oscillospiraceae bacterium | reverse complement strand
GATATCATTTCAGGCTCCATAGAGCTAAGCCTTACTCTGAAATCGCCGTCCAGACCGCAAACCGCTTCAACAGCGTCTATAAGCCGTGTGCCGTTTGAGAGATCAAGTCCGTAGCAGCAGAGATTTATGCCCGTGAGAATAAGCTCCTTGTGTCCCGAATTTATCAGCTGCAAAGCCTCAGGAACTATTTCATCCAGCGACTTTGACCGCATATGTCCCCTTGCCTTGGGGATAATGCAGTAGGTGCAGTTCATGTCGCAGCCGTCCTGTATCTTGATGTAAGCACGGGTTTTGGCTTCCACGGAAACATTTGACATTGGCTCGATTTTTTCATGCTGCTTATTCTCGAATATCTCGATAATGCGCTTGCCGTCGGACATAAATCTCATGACCAGCCCGGGAATTTCATTCTTGTTATGAGAGCCGACAATAATATCACATTCGGACATTCTGTCAGCGATATCGGGGAAAGCCTGCGGCATACAGCCTGCCATAACAAGAACACACGAGGGATTTTCTTTTCGTATCCTGCGAATAAGCTGTCGGCATTTTGAATCCGATTGAGCCGTTACCGTACAGGTGTTGACAATGCACACCTGAGCATCGGCAATGCTGCTTGTCTCTCCAAAGCCGAGAGCGCTGAACTTTTCACGGATATTTTCCGTTTCATATTGATTGACCTTGCAGCCGAATGTGTAGTAAAAAATCTTCATGTTAATTTATTTCCTATCGTTACTCAAATATTATATATGCACAAAAGAGTATAGCGTTTATTGTGCAATATCCATAAAAACTGATTTCAGTTTTTTTCACTATTGACTATTATACTATATTTAAATTTTTTTTGCAAATAATTCTTGACAATCTGAGAAAAATAGATATAATAAAAAATGTAGAGAGGAAAGCTCTACAGAAAAACTTTAGAAAAACAGGTTGTAAACAAACCAACCTTATAAGGAGGAGTTCAGTATGAAAAAGGTTAAAATTATGCTCGATTCTATCGCAGCGGTAAAGAAGTTCGTAAGCGTTGTATCTATGTATGATTTCGATGTGGATTTGGCTTCGGGAAGATATGCAGTTGACGCAAAGTCTATCATGGGTATTTTCAGTCTTGACCTTTCAAATCCTATCCAGTTGGTTGCACATACAGATGACGCTGACAAGTTCTTTGAGGAGATCAAGGAATTTATCGTTGACTGATCAGCGGTGCGCACTTAATTAATGTAACAGATAAAAGAGCGGCAAGGTTTTGCCGTTCTTTTTTTCTTGGCAGATAATATTCCCCGGACTTGCCGAATAGAATTATAAAAAACAGGAGGCGTGTTCGATGAATATTTGTAAAAAGCTCATATGTGCAGCAACTGCCGTAATTATGTCCATAACCGTGATAGCTGCCGTTTTTGCAGACGGCGACGGCAATACATACGATATGGCTGCCGTTGAAGTGTCTGAGACCGACTTGCTTGACGGCATTACCGCACAGTCGGCGATAGTAATGGAATCAACAACGGGGACAGTTCTTAGTGAAAAGAATGCAGACGAGCAGAGAAGCATATCACACCTTGCCAAGCTGATGACTCTGCTTATCGCTGCGGAAAAGATAGATTCGGGAGAGCTTTCTCTTGATGAAACCGTAACCGTTTCGGCTCATGCCAATTCAATGACAGGCACTCAGATATGGCTTGAAGTGGGTGAAAAAATATCCGTTGAAGAGCTGATAAAATCTATCACAATAGGCAACGCCAACGACGGCTGTGTGGCGCTTGCAGAGAAGATATCGGGCAGCGAAGAAGAATTTGTCAAGCTTATGAATGATAAAGCTAAATTACTTGACATGGCAAATACACACTTTGCCGATTCAACAGGAACTGACAAGGAAACTGTCTCAAATGCACGAGATTTAGCGGTTTTAGCAAATGAAATTATAAAGCGTGACAACTTTACACATTATTTTACTACATGGATAGATAATGTACGCAATCAAGCAGTAGAGCTTGTCAGCACAAACAGACTGATAAGAACATACAAAGGGATAACAGGTCTGAAATCATGCTCATCTGCGGACTGCGGAGAGTGCCTTATAGCGACCGCAAAGAGAAATGATATGTCGGTCTGCGTCGTTTTGCTTGGCAGTGTTTCCGACGACGATAAATTTTCCGAAGCAAAAAAGCTTCTTGACGGAGCTTTTTCGTCATATGAGATATACACCCCCGAAATAGATGAAGAAGTTTTTGAAAAAATCAAGGTCACAGGCGGCGAAAAGCTTGAAGCCGATGTTGAAGTGCGTGGACTGGAGCCGATAGTCATTAAAAAAGGAACTTATCCTTCCGTTACCTGCGATTTTTCCAAAGAGGAAAGCTTGTCTGCGCCCGTTTCACAGGGGCAGAATGTGGGAGAAATTGTGTATAAGCTTGATGATAACGTAATTCTCAAAGGAGATATAGTGTGCAAAAGCAAAATAAACAAGATAGGCTTTTCTTTTGCTCTGAAAAAGGTGTTGTTAAATCTGCTGAATTTTTGATGACTGATTTGTTTATATTGTACAAAAGTCAGTTTGCTTCGGCAAACCTCTTGAAAAATTCACAAAGATATTGTATAATTTATCATAGCTAATTATGAAAGGATTTGACTAATAGTGTCTGTAAAACTTAATGCAAAATATCTTGCTCCTTTTGTTGGCGAGCATGAACTTGAGGCTATGGCTCCCGTTGTTTCAGCCGCTCACAAAACTCTTACCGAAAAAAGCGGTCTGGGCAGTGATTTTCTTGGTTGGGTAGATCTTCCCGTAAATTATGATAAGGAAGAGTTTGAGCGAATCAAGGCTGCCGCTGAGCGTATCAAAGAAAAGGCTGATATTCTTATCGTTATCGGTATCGGCGGTTCTTACCTTGGCGCAAGAGCAGCTATCGAGCTGCTGAAATCACCTTTTTATAACAATCTTAAAAAGGATACTCCCGATATTTATTTTGTCGGAAACAATATCAGCCCTACATATCTTAATGAAGTACTTTCCATCTGTGAGGGCAAGGATATATGTGTAAACGTTATTTCCAAGTCGGGTACAACTACCGAGCCTGCGCTTGCTTTCAGAATCTTCAAGAAGCTTGTTGAGGATAAGTACGGCAAGGAAGAGGCAAAGACAAGAATTTTTGCTACTACCGATAAGGCAAAGGGCACTCTTAAAGAGCTTTCCGATACTGAGGGCTACGAGACATTCGTTATTCCCGACGATGTGGGCGGACGTTTTTCGGTACTTACAGCAGTAGGACTTCTGCCTATCGCCGTTGCAGGCTGCGATATCGACAAGATAATGGCAGGCGCACAGGCTGCTAGAGAGAAGTTTTCCGCTGATGACGGCAACGATTGCTATACATATGCTGCGCTCAGAAATATCCTTTATAACAAGGGCAAGAGCGTTGAAATGCTTATCACATACGACCCAAGCTTTGCAATGATGAACGAGTGGTGGAAACAGCTGTTCGGCGAGAGCGAGGGCAAGGACAACAAGGGTATTTTCCCTGCTTCCGCAGCTTTCTCTACCGACCTTCATTCTCTCGGTCAGTTCATTCAGGACGGTTCAAGGATCATGTTTGAGACCGTTGTTGATATCAAGACTCCAAAGCAGGATCTTTTCCTTGAGGACGACGCCGAGAATCTTGACGGTCTGAACTTCCTCACAAATCAGAATATGTC
>JBJERD010000099.1:0-3702 GCA_051882095.1 Oscillospiraceae bacterium | reverse complement strand
CACGGAGGAGGGGGTGCTTCTCCGCAAAAGAGCAGAGGAAATAATGGAACTTATCAGCCGTACCGAAAAGGAAATAGTTTTTTCAGACAGCGGCATTTCGGGAGACATTTATATAGGCGCAGGCGAGACAGACGGTCTGCGTATCATTGCAAGGTCGGCAAAGGCTCTTATTGAGAAATATCGGGATATAAAATTCCATATTATAAGCGGTGACGCAGTTGATATTATGGAACGTCTTGACAAGGGACTTATTGATTTTGCATTACTGCTTGAACCCGTTGATATCTCGAAATACAGTTATATCAAGCTGCCTGTAAAAGATACATGGGGCGTACTAATTCGGCGTGATTCACCGCTTGCTAAAAAGGACTATATCACTCCGGAAGATTTGAACGGTGTACCTTTGATCGTTTCACGTCAGGCGTCAGATGGCAGCGAGCTTACCGACTGGCTGAGATCGGGAAAAGGTGAACCGGAGATAGCAGCCACATACAACCTTGTATACAATGCTTCTCTCATGGTAGATGAGGGCATCGGAGCTGCACTCTGCCTTGACAAGATAATAAATGTAAGCGGAGAAAGTGGACTTTGTTTCAGACCTCTTAGTCCAAGGCTTGAAATTGGCATGAGCCTTGTATGGAAAAAAGGACAGGTTTTCTCCAAAGCGGCAGAGCAGTTTATCATGAAAATAAAAGATGATATTTACGAATAATATACTTGTTGAACGTTCCAAGTGATTTTTAGCGGTGAAGAAGAAATTAAAGATTTCTGATTAATTGCAATCAAGTTAAATGCAGCAAAGCTTCGATTTTGCTGCATTTTTCTTGCCGAAAGCATTATCCCATTTAACTTATAGGTGTCAGTATCATATACTATTTGCCACAAATAAAGAAGAGTGATCTACAGACAATTAAGAGCAGAGATAGGACAGATACTCAGACAGCTGTGTAAAAAAGGTGGAGAAAACAGAAGCAAATCCAATGCCGAAGCATATTGTGATTCTAAGCAAAGCTTAATTGTATAATCTTACAAATCTCAAAGCATAAATTTGTCTATTCCTACAAAAATTCTTAATATTCAAAAATTTTTTGTCCGAAAATGCCTAGAAAACTCGTAATAGTATATTGAGGACGACCACTACAGTAAAAAGATTACACACTACAAAAATGCACTATGGTTCGAACAGTGACTCCAAGGTTGTGGAGCAAATAACGATCGAGGTCGTTAAACCGGATTGATCTTATCAGTGAATGGGTCTGCACCTGTAGACCCATTCACAATAATAACAACAAAAGCGAGGCGATAATAATTGAATCAATACAGTTACATATTCCTTAATATCAAGAATTCTTTTAAAAACCATAAAAGCATGCTGCTGTTGATGATGATTTCCGAAATAATTGCAGTTATATGTATCCTGTTTTCTTACGGGCTTTTCTTAAATACTCAGGAGAGAGTGGGGGAGCTGTCTGAAAGCGAGCGCACATTTGTTTATGATTTCTATGCTTATGACGAGAACGGAAACTATGTTTATGATAATGACGGTTTATTGGATGATTCATCCTTTCAGGAAAACATAGGCGCAAAGATCACTGAGCTGACAGGATTTTTGAGTGATGACTTCGACAATCTTGAACTGCAAATGTCGGTTATCGGAGAAGATGAAAATAGATATTCTGCTAAAGTATATCACGACATTTCAGGAGATTCTTTATTTAAAGACGTGGATTTTTCTGAAACACCTTATGTATGCAAAGTAAGCAGCGATATACCCGACACTCTTTACAAGGACGGCAATATTACTATTGACGGAATAAAATATAAAATGCTCGGTACAGGCGGAAATACCGCTGATCTGTTCATGCCGCTCTCTTCAGTTTCTGATAAAGCAAAGGGTGTATATCTGATATTTTCTCTAAAGGAACAGCCTACAAAGGAGCGTAAAGATGAGGTAACATCAAAATGCTTTGAACTTTTTGGAGCAGGTCCTTCGGCGTCGCCCGAACCGAGACAGCTGCTGGTAGTTCAGATAAACAATATGTTTTATCTTTATTCGGCAATAATAACGGTAATAGTGATAATAAATCTTTCACTTTATTTCAAATACGTTTTTCAGACCAGAAAAAAGGAAATGTACATATTCAAGCTTTGCGGCGGAACCGCTTCGCAGATAGCCGAAATATTCGTTCTTGAAACAGTTATGGAGCTTGTTGTGGGATTTGCAGCCGGTCTGACGCTGTTCAAAGGAGTGGGGATCGGTATCTGCGAAAAGTTCTATCCGCATTTCCCCGAGTATTATTCCTATTCCATTTATTCAAAGGTGTTTGCAATTTATATTGTTATCTCATTGGCGATAATTTATGCAATAACCGTGCCCTATGTAAATAAGGTTCTTAATATAGATAAAAGAGGTGAAGCTTGATAATGAAATACAAATACAGTCTGTTGACTTTTCTTTCAAATCTGCCTGTCAACTTTCTGATAATAGTGCAGATATTTGTTCTGTTTGTTGCAGCAAATATTTCGCTGGCTTCCGTCAATAGTAGGAGTATGCTTTATTCTCCGCTTAAGCCTTATCTTGAACAGAACGGTTTCTTTTTAATGAGTAACATGGACGATGAAAGCATGGATGAAAGCGTAGGCGAGGCACTTTCGATCATAGACCGTGACATTTCGGTGACCGAGTTGAAATCATACACCGACAGGTATATATCGTATACTGTTTTGCCCGACGAGATGTTTGACTCGCTGGATCTTCCATTGCAATCGGGAGAAAAATTCAAGAGCGCCGAAAAAAGCGATTTGCCCCTTCTTATAGTATCGGCAAATGAAGAAGGAGCAGATGTCGGCAAAGTTATGCATGACAATGCCGGAAATGGATATCAGGTTGCCGCTAAGCTTACCGATCTGTCTTATTTTCCGTCTTTTCACATCTATTCTATTGACATGACATATGAAGAATTTTACGATGTGCTTGATATAAACACTGAGCAACATGCTCATTTTTATACAAGCGAAAGTCAGATAAAAAATGTGCCGCTTGCCATTCCTCTGAGTTCAAGTTCAGCCAAAATCGTTACATATAATTCTGAGGTGACGGAGGAAGAAATAAACAGCGATTTTCAAAAGCTCATGGAATATGGAAAAGAGAGAGGCGATGAATGTTGCTTTACTCTGATGAATAACAAGGAGATCGTTAAGCGAAGCGAAAAGCTGCTATCGGACGATTTCAAAAAAATGCTTCCGCCTGTTGCGGCATTTGGTATTATCGTGTTGATAGGCGTTGTAAGCTGTGCTATGATCACATCAAAAAATGCAGCCTACAAGCTGGCAATACTGTATTGCTGCGGTGCAGGCAAAAGAGACTGCATAAAAATAAGCTCAGGAAACATGATGATAGTATCATCGCTGGGCTTACTGGCGGCGTTTTTTGCATTGTTTGCGATATGTTCGACCCAAATACCAAACAAATACGGATTGGTATTCAACTTAAACAACGTTATTCTTTCGCTTATCATTTTTGCCGTATTGCTCTTGATAAGCATATTTGTACCGCTGGTACTTTTTTCACGCAATTCACCGTATGACACATTGAGAAATGAGAAACAGGAGTAGATCATGATAACACTAAAAAACATCATAAAAACATACAACCCCAAAAAGACCAACGAATTTGAAGCCCTGCACGGGGTCTCGGCAGAG
>JBJERD010000098.1:0-3726 GCA_051882095.1 Oscillospiraceae bacterium | reverse complement strand
ACCGCAAAAGTGCCGTAAATACGCAGTTTTTGCACAGGTCTTGTGCATATTTTCAGAGGTCGCCTCATGGAGTCAAAAAACAGATTACGGCAGACATCAGGGGTCGAAAGTCCGAAAAACAGCGTAAAATCGCGTGTATTCAGGAGTCGAGACACGAAAGGAGCGCGAGTTTATGGCAAAAGAAAAAATGGCTGTTTACTTTCAGCCGGAAACTATGAGAAAAATCGAACAGGAATACAAGGACGATAATTGTGCTTCAAAAACAGAGTTCATTGAGAAAGCCGTCAGGTTTTACATCGGCTATCTTCGGCAGCAGGAGGAGGTAAACTATCTCTCTCCTCTGATTACGGAAACGGTCAAGGCACAGATCAAAGGTACAGAACAGCGGCTGGCACGTCTGATATTTAAGGTAGCAGTCGAGCTTGGAAAGCTGTCGCATATGACTGCGGCTATCAATGATGTTGATGATGAAACGCTGGACAAGCTTCATGCTATGTGTGTGAATGAGGTGCGTAAGATCAACGGAATTATTGATTACGAGGATGCTGTGGAGTATCAAAGAGATTGAACTGGAGGTACAAAGTAAATGGTATGTGATTTTTATTGATACTGCTACAAGTAAAGAGATAAAATTAGTTGCAGTTGGTGATTACATTGCGGCTGAAAAAATAGTAAAATTGTAGTACGGAGGTAGCTTATTGAAGATCGAATTTGACTACGAGGTAAGGCTGATGATCGAAATTCTCTTTGAAAAGGGATTGATAAATCAGCCTACATACCTGAACATCATCAGAAATTTTGACAATCAAAAGCAGAAAAAAAGCGCATGACTTTGAAAGGACAGGTGACCTGAATGTACACAACATTAAAGCCGGACAGGAACAGACAGAGAACAGTTGTATTTTACGGACGAGTTTCCACAGAACACGAAGCACAGTTATCCGCACTTGAAAACCAGATGCAGTGGTATTCCGACCAAGCGAAATATCATCCCAACTGGAATGTAATTGACAAGTATATTGATGAAGGCATCACAGGAACTCAGGCAAAGAAACGTCCATCCTTCCTCAGAATGATAGAGGACGCAAAAAGTGGAAAATTCGATTTGATTGTTACCCGTGAGGTGTGCAGATTTGCGAGAAATACTGTTGACACTCTCAACTTTACTCGTGAGTTGAAGAACATCGGCGTTGAAGTTTACTTTGTTGAGGACAATATCTGGACAATGGACGGTGACGGAGAACTCAGACTTTCTCTTATGGCGACTCTTGCACAGGAAGAAAGCCGCAAGGTTTCCGAAAGAGTAAAAGCGGGGCAGAAAATAAGTCGTGAAAATAAAATGCTGTATGGAAGCGGAAATATTCTCGGATATGACCGCAAGGCTGGTGAAAGCTATACTATCAATCCTGAACAAGCTGAAACCGTCAGAATGATATTTGACCTCTATGAGCAAGGCTTGGGCGGTGCAAAAATTGCAAAAGTGCTGACTGAACGTGGACGTAAAAATTCGTCGGGGCTTGTCCGTTGGGATGTATCCTATATCACTCGTGTTATTGCAAATGCTACTTACAAAGGCTGTGTATGTTACAACAAGAGCCGAAGCAACAACTACTTAGAGCAGAAGCGTATCAATAATCGTGACAGAGATAGTTATATCTATGAAAAGGGCGATTTTGAAGCTATTATTTCCGAAGAACAGTGGAATAAGTGCAACGAGCTTCTTGCGAAAAGAAGAATTGTCAGCAAGGACAAGTTCGGCAATACCACATCAACGGGATATAACCCTTCTGCTGATTTATGGCAGAGAAAATTACGCTGTACCTGTGGCTCGAAATTCAGAAAGAATGTATATCATAAGCACGATGACGGCAGCAAGACCTTCTGCTATATCTGTTACAACAAGCTCAATCACGGCAATGCGGCTAATCGCAAAAAGGCAGGACTTGAAACGGAAGGTTACTGCGATAACAAGACTGTTCTTCAATGGAAAATGGATATGATGGGCGAATTTATTTTTAACGAGCATTGGGCAAACAGAGCAAAGGATATGCAGGACGCACTTGAATATATCAAAAAATATTATACGCAGAGTGCTCCCGAAGCTGTTCCGACTTTTGATTATGAAGCTGAAATTACAAAGCTTGAACGAAAGCTCGACGCTCTGATTGATATGCGTACTGACGGAGAGATTACCAAAGAGGAATATAACAAGAAGCGTGCTGAATATGAAGCGCAAATCAAAAACCTCAGAAGTCAGGCGACGGCTGTATCCCCTGCAACTCCCAAAGCTGATACACTTGACCTTGATAAGATTATCTCGGCGTTAAATGACATTTCCGACAGCAAAACAGAGCTCGGACGCGAAGTATTGGAAGATATTGTTTCATCTGTTGTTCCGACAAGCGAGGGCGTGTATGAGTGGCACTTATCCACAGGAGCTGACTCCGAAATGCAGACAAACCTTGCAGTCAAAGGCAGAGCGAACTCCAAAGAAAGACCGTATGTGTATTTATACGGCGAGGAAGCGGACAAAACCGCTTCCGATGTACATAATATCTGCATTGTCAATTTTGACTGCCTACGCAGATTGCTGCACAGGCTGCTATTGCAAATAAATAGGAGTTCCGACAGGCTTGTACTGTCATGGAATTTCAGCATAAAATATGATGAAGCAAAGGCTTTCCGACAGTTTAGCGGTAACCGACTGCGGTTCGACCAATGGGAGGATATTGCGGTTGAAGTCAGACTTTGCGGATGATATTGAATTAAGACACCCCGTATCGGTTGATGCGGGGTGTTTTTATGTTTATGGTAATGGGAAAAATAAAGCAAAAAAGTACCCCTGCTCTTATGAACGGGGGTACTTGGTTATACGTTAAAAAGTATACAATAGCTTTAAATAAAAACAGCGTAATTCATGCTGCGCCGGTCAAAGCTAAAAATATCATAAATTTATTTCTGTGCTGACGCACTTGGTACCGCTGAGTTTCTCGCTGATCTCGTCCGGCTGATGAGTGCCTGCGTATAATGTAAACCTGCTGCCGAAGCGGCTGCGTTCGCCATTTTCATCAACTGCGGTGAATGTCCTTTCCGATACGGGAATATCCACGGATATTTTCTCGCCTGCCGCAAGATCTACCCTCTTGAAACCGCACAGACTCACATTAGGCACAGCGTTTTCACAGTAGTCCTTTATATAAAGCTGAATAACGTCCTCTGCCGAATTATTGCCAATGTTTTCAGCAGTCACAACAGCTTTTCCGTCCTTATATTCAACCGATGTGCAAACAATTTTTCCGTAAGTAAGACCGTATCCGAAGGGATACAGCACGTTATTCTCCGCATAACGATAGGTGCGGTTTTTCATGGAATAATCGGTGAAGTCGGGAAGCATATCGGAACGCTCGTAGAATGTAACAGGCAGCTTGCCCGAAGGTGAAACGTCGCCGAAAAGTATTTTAGCAAGCGCCGTGCCGCCTTCCGAACCGGGATACCATGCGTGGATAAGCGCATCAGGCTCACATTCGGTATTCACCGAACTTCCTGCGGCGCACACAACGATGACCGGCTTGCCTGTCTGCATTATCTTGTCTGTCAGGATACGCTGACATTCCGGCAGACGTAAATCATTTTTATCTCCCGAAGAAAATTCGTTGCCTGTATCGCCCTCTTCTCCCTCAATGGTGGAGTCAAGTCCAACGCAAAGTATAACAAGGTCGGAACAGT
>JBJERD010000097.1:0-24633 GCA_051882095.1 Oscillospiraceae bacterium | reverse complement strand
CCGGTGCAGGGCGGCGTTAGCCCTGCCGAGGTTCTTAGGGCGAGGAGCCCTAAGCGGAGTTTGAGGCAGAGCCTCAATCGGCGCAGCCGACCAAGGCACTGCGCAAAAGCAGAATAGAAGCAGAAACGACCGCCAATCAAAAAACCATAATAGAACAACAAACCGCAGTGCCGAAAAACCTCTCCACCCCAACACACAGGAAAGAGCAAAGGCTTCGCAGAAGACTTTGCGATTTTCCGTCCCAAGAAGCAGTACCCCCGATAAACAGCTGTCAAAAAACAAACCCCCGAAAGGAAACCCCAACCATGAATAAATACGATATCCTAAAAGAATATTTCGGACACGATTCCTTCCGGGAAGGTCAGGAGCAGCTTGTGGACGCAGTGCTTTCAAATCAGGACGTGCTGGGAATAATGCCAACAGGCGCAGGAAAATCAATGTGCTACCAAATACCTTCGCTGCTGCTGCCCGGAGTAGCAGTGGTCGTCTCACCGCTTATATCCCTGATGAAAGACCAGGTCAATTCGCTTATCCAGTCGGGAGTAAAAGCCGCCTATCTGAATAGCTCGCTTACGCAGAAGCAGTATGAGATAGCAGTCGCAAACGCAAAAAGAGGAGAGTATAAAATAATCTACGTCGCCCCCGAAAGACTCTGTACTCCAAGCTTTCTTAGCTTCGCTGCAAATGTGAAAATATCCGTCCTCGCAGTCGATGAGGCGCATTGCGTCTCCCAGTGGGGTCAGGACTTCCGACCCTCTTATATGAAAATACCCGAGTTCGTCAGCAGATTGTCCTATCGACCCGTAATAGCCGCCTTTACCGCTACCGCAACAGCCGCAGTAAAGGACGATATCATCAGAATGTTGGAGCTTGAACACCCCTGCTGCGTCACTACAGGCTTCGATAGAAAAAACCTCTATTTTGAGGTCAGAAGACCTGCCGATAAATTCAAGGAAACTATGGAGATACTCGACCGCAATAAGGATAAAAGCGGCATAATCTATTGCTCTACCAGAAAAAATGTTGAGGACGTCTGCCGGAAGCTGTGCGAAAAAGGCTATTCCTGCTCACGCTACCACGCAGGACTTTCCGACGAGGAGCGCAGACAGAATCAGGACGACTTCATCTACGACAGAGTTAAGCTCATGGCAGCAACAAATGCCTTCGGTATGGGAATAGATAAATCAAACGTCTCTTTCGTTATACATTATAATATGCCCAAAAATATCGAGAGCTATTATCAGGAGGCAGGCAGAGCAGGACGTGACGGCGAGCCTGCCGAGTGTATACTCCTCTATAGCGGTCAGGACGTGAGAACTAATACCTACCTTATAAATAACTCAAACGAAAATCCCGACCTTGACGACGAAACAGCCGAGGAGCTGCGCCGCCGTGACCTTGAACGCCTAAAACAAATGACCTTCTATTGTACTACCTCAGGCTGCCTGCGAGAGTTCATTCTCAAATATTTCGGCGAGAAAACAAAAGGCTTCTGCGCCAATTGCTCAAACTGTAATACCAATTTCGAGGAGCAGGATATCACCGTTGACGCTCAGAAGATACTCTCCTGTATCTTCCGCCTTTCACAAAGAAAGCTCTCTTTCGGAGCAGCCATGACAACCGATATACTGAAAGGCTCCCGGAACGCAAAAATAACAAGATTTGGTCTTGAAACTCTCTCCACCTACGGCATAATGAAAGATACCCCCGCCGTGAAAATACGCCGTGTCACCGACTATCTGGAAGAAAACGGCTATATAAAAAGAACAGGCGAACATTCCGTACTCGCCTTGACAAATAAGGCTAAGGAAATACTCTTCGACGGCGTAAAGCTCACCATGAAAATGCCAAAGGAAACTCCCAAAGAAAAAAGACCCTCAAAGCAGAGCGATGCGGTCTACCATATCGACGCAAAGCTTCTTGACCGCCTTAAAAAGCTGCGCTCAAAGCTTGCGGCAGAAGCCCATATGCCTGCGTATATAATCTTTACCGATACCGCCCTGAGAGATATGTGCGTAAAGCTGCCTACTTCAATGGAGCAGCTGCTTAACGTCTCGGGAGTGGGCAAAACCAAGCAGCAGCGTTACGGTGCGCAGGTGCTTCAGGTCATAAAGGATTATCTCAAAGAAAACCCACGCACTCCCGACGGTGACGGCGCAGACGGCTATCTTCGGAGAATAAGAAAGACCCCCTCCGATACCGATACCACCGCAATGCTTTTCAAGCTCATAAGAATGAACAGCAAAAAGCTTTCCGCCTGCGACGAGGAGCTTTCCCTCAGCCGTATGTGCGATATGTTCTTAGACCTGCTGGAGGTCTCGGCTGATAAATCCGCAATGAAAAAAGCCGTTGCCGACTGGCTTGTGAATAATAATTATCTCAAACGTACAGGCGAAAAGCCCGAAGACCTCGACCTGACAATTCTCTCCGAAGAAGCAGGCATAATCCGTGTGCAGAAGACCTCAAAGCTTGGCACCGTCTATACAGCCCTTGCCTATCCAAGAGCCGCACAGGAGTTTATTATCGAAAATACAAAGGATATCTTCCGCTGAAGGAGGCGTGAAAAATGCAGGAAAACAGTCAGCTGCACAGCGGACACAGAGAGCGCATGAAAAAGCGCTTCAAAGAAACCATGAGCCTTAAAGGCTTCGCCGAGCATGAGATACTTGAAATGCTTCTGTTTTATTGCTATCCCCGATGCGATACCAATAAGCTTGCACATCAGCTGATATCACGCTTCGGCTCGCTGGAGGGCGTTCTCTCCGCACCTGCCGAAGAGCTTGTCCACAGCGGACTTGTGGGCGAAAGCCCTGCAGCAAGCCTGAAATTCTTCAATGCCCTTGCATACCGCCTGAGAACAGAACCCTCCGATACGGCGGTTGACGGAAGAGATATCCCGTCACTGAAAGCCTATATCGCCGCAAGGTTTGCAGGAGAAACAAGCGAAAAGGTAATGCTTTTCTTTGTGGATCAGTCGTTCAGAATAAAAAGATCCGCCTCACTTAATTCGGGCGGAGCAGACAGTGTGTTCCTTGATTTAAAGCTTATCACCAAAACCATTCTCAACAGCGGATTTGATAATGTTTTCGTGGCGCATAATCACCCCTCGGCAAGCTCAAAACCGTCTGAGGAGGACGTTGTCGCCACCAGAAAGCTGATAAGACATCTTTCGGCAATGGATATAACCCTGCTTGACCATTTCGTCGTCGGCGAAGACGGCGCTTCCTCCCTCAGACAGCTGGGACTTATCTATGATTATGAATAAAAAGAAAAAGCAGAAACCGGGAAAACTAAAGCGCAGGCTCAAACCCGGCGCCAGAGGGCTTGCGAGGAGTCAAGAGGGCGAGGAGCCCTCTTGTCGCTCACCGCAGTGAGCGAAATCCCCTAACCGTAGGGAGCTCCGAAAGAGGGGAAGCCCTGCGATAGAGGGCTTCCCCTTATGCTGCGAATGAATAGGTTTTCCGACAAAATAAGGCACTGACGTTTATTCGTCAGTGCCTGTTTTTGCTTCTTACATATTTTCGTATTACAGCGACATCTCGATCTTTCTTCCCGAAGGCTCATACCGCCGCATTTTCACACCGGTCATCTCAAACATCTTCTTTGAAGCCTTTACCCCGTCCGTGTCAGCGTATTTGTCCTCCATGTATACTACCTCTTTTATGCCGCTCTGAATGATAGCCTTAGCACATTCGTTGCATGGGAAAAGCGAAACGTATATCCTTGCGTTTTTCAGACTTCCCGTGGAGCGGTTGAGTATTGCGTTCAGCTCCGCATGGCATACAAAAGGATATTTCGTTTCAAGAGGCGTACCCTCACGCTCCCATGGCATATCGTCGTCACAGCAGCCTGTGGGCATACCGTTGTACCCCACCGAGAGTATCTTGTTTTCTTCCGATACAACGCAGGCTCCCACCTGAGTGTTGTTGTCCTTGCTGCGCCCCGCCGAAAGCAGAGCCACGCCCATGAAGTATTCGTCCCACGTTAAATAATCCTGACGTTTCATATTCTTTACCTCCCGGGTTGTTTCAATTGACAGTTGACAATTGACAGTTGACAATTAAGGAGCGCCTGCGGCGCATATTTTAATTGTTCTGTCGCAAATTCAAACTGTCAATACATTTTAAAGATCAATCGGCGAAGCCGATACCGCCATTGTCAATTGTCCATTGTCAATTGTCAATTGCTTCAAGCGCTTTTTCAAGAGAAGCAAGATTTTCAATGTTCACAGCGCTTGCTCCTTTGAGAGTTTTCTTTACAAGACCCGTCAATACCTTGTTTGGACCCAGCTCTATGTAGTTTTCATAGCCAGCCTTGTCCATTTCTGCAAGCTCTGAGGTGAACTTGACAGGCGAAACGATGTGTCTCGCAAGAAGTCCCGGCATATCCGAGAAATCATTAAGCTTAGTACCCAGAACGTTTGAGTAGAATTCCACCGTCGGCTCATTAAAGCTTATCTCCTTTGCGGCAGAGATAAATTCGTCAGCTGCGCTCTGCATAAGCTTTGAGTGGAAAGCCGAAGCGACGTTCAGCTTAATAGCCTTTTTCTTCATTTCGGCAAACTTTGCAGCCGCCCTTTCGCAGGCTTCCGTGTCGCCTGCAATAACAGTCTGAACAGCCGAGTTGTAGTTTACCGGAACAACATACCCTTCCGTTTCTTCGCAGATCTTTTCTGCCTCTTCGGCGGAAAGCCCGATAATAGCGTACATTGCACCGCTGTTTTCCTCCGCAGCCTTTTGCATTGCCGCAGCCCTCGCCTTGATGAGCCTGAATCCGTCCTCAACAGAAACAACACCTGCCGCCACCATAGCCGCATATTCGCCCAAAGAGTGTCCCGCAACGCCGTCAAATGTTAACCCCTCAGCCTTTGCAGCCTCAAACGCCGCCAGCGAGCAAGCCATTATTGCAGGCTGCGAGTTGATAGTCTTGTTAAGCTCGGTGTCGGGACCGTTAAAGCAGATGTCCCCAATGTCATAGCCCAAAGTCTCCTTTGCAGTATCAAAAACAGCCTTTGCCTGCGGATATTTGTCGCAAAGCTCCTTAGCCATTCCTACATACTGCGAGCCCTGTCCCGAGAAAAGAAAGATATTTTTTGCCATGATTCAAACTCCTTTAATTTTGTTTTGTCCGAAGCGTTTTCCGTGCCTGTAAACTTTGTTTCAAGAATCGACACAAAACATTAATTAATGCCCCGAAAATTGTGAAAAATTCTGTAAACGTTTAAATTTACAGAAAGTTGTTCACAATTTGTTATTGAATTTGATGAAAAAAAAGCTTATAATTATAATGTTAAGCTGAATTAATCCGGCTTATTTTTTCACTTTAAATCACTTATGAAAACATTATAGCACATGATTTAGAAATATACAATATATTTTGAAGTAATTTTTCTCGCAAAAGCCGTTGGCAATTGACAATTGACAGTTGACAGTTGACAATGGCGGAATCGGCTTCGCCGATGTATTAAAAAAATGAACGGCACGTTGAATGATGTGACAACACAATTAAAAATACCGCCGCAGGCGCACCTTAATTGTCAATTGTCCATTGTCAATTGTCCATTGTCAATTGTCCATTGAGATAATTGTCAACTGTCAATTGAGACCAGAAACGGAGGATTAGTGGTGTTGGAAAAGAATACAACAGGAGTAAAAGTAAAAGGCGTGGGTAAATACCTGCCCGAAATGATAGCGTCAAATGAGGATTTCGCAAAGATCGTCGATACAAGCGACGAGTGGATAACTCAGAGAACGGGCATAAAAACAAGACATATAACAAACGGCGAGCCCAATTATTATCTGGGCGCACAGGCGGCAAAAGCAGCCATCGAGGACGCAGGCATAAGCGCAGAGGATATTGACCTTATAATAGTAGCCACCTGCACCCCCGATTTTTATACTCCCTCCGAGTCCTGCCTTATCCAGAGAGAGCTGGGCGTAACGGGCTGTATGGCGATAGACATCAACTGCGCCTGCACAGGTTTTGATTACGGCTTCGACATGGCGAAAAGATATCTCCAGACGGAGGACGACGTTAAGACCGTCCTGTTGGTAGCAACAGAAGAGCTTTCAAAGTTCGTTGATTATTCCGACCGTTCAAGCTGTATCCTTTTCGGCGACGGCGCAGCGGCTTTTATTCTTGAAAAGCAGGATAATACCCTCTATGCCTCATATCTGGGCGCAGACGGCAGCGGAGCAAAGTTCCTTTCGGCAAGAGCTCTCAAATCGGAAAACGTGTTCAGAACAAAAACCGAAGATTTTGATATGGCAATGCCCGAAACAAAAGCTCACTTCTTCTCTCAGGACGGCAAAGAGGTGTACAAGTTCGCAACAAAGGCTCTGCCCGAAGCGGTCTTAAAGGCTTGCGAAAAGGCGGGCATATCTCCCGACAAGCTTGACGCAATAGTACCTCATCAGGCGAATGTGAGAATAATCGAAACTGCCGCCAAAAACCTTGGCGTTTCAATGGATAAAATGGTAGTTTACATAGACCGCTACGGCAATACATCTTCCGCATCTATCCCCATAGCCTTCTGCGACGCAGTTGCCGAGAGCAGAATAAAAAGAGGCGACAAGGTTTGTCTTGTGGGCTTCGGCGGAGGACTTACCTTTGCGGCAGTAATATTTGAATATTAATTCACAATGCACAATTGTTTCAATTGACAATTGACAGTTGACAATTGACAATTGTGGTGTTCGCTTCGCTCACGTTATTTGAATTTTAAGGAGAATTGTTATGACAACTACAAAGACAAGAATTACGGAATTGTTGGGTACTAAGTATCCTGTCATTCAGGGCGGTATGGCTTGGATAGCAGAATCTACACTTGCTTCCGCCGTTTCAAATGCAGGCGGTCTGGGACTTATCGCAGGCGGCTCCGCTCCCATTGATTACCTCAGAGAGCAGATAAGAAAAACCAAGGCTGCTGTAGGCGATAAGCCTTTCGGCGTTAATATCATGCTCATGAGCCCCAACGCCGAGGAGCTTGCAGAGCTTGTTATCGAAGAGGGCGTTCCCGTAGTCACAACAGGCGCAGGAAATCCCGGAAAGTACATGGCTGCATGGAAAGAAGCAGGAATCAAAGTTATCCCCGTTATCCCGTCTGTAGCTCTCGCCAAGAGAATGGAAAGAGCAGGCGCCGACGCAGTAGTTGCAGAGGGTACCGAGTCGGGCGGACATATCGGCGAGAATACCACAATGTGCCTTGTTCCGCAGGTAGTTGACGCACTTGATATCCCCGTTATCGCCGCAGGCGGTATCGCAGACGGCAGAGGAATAGCCGCTTCATTCATGCTGGGCGCAGAGGGCGTTCAGCTTGGCACACGCTTCCTTGCCGCCGAGGAGTGTCAGATACACCCCACCTATAAAGAGCTTGTTATCGGCGCAAAGGATACCGACAGCATAGTAACGGGACGTTCCACAGGTCACCCATGCCGCAACGTAAAGACCAAGTTCTCAAAGAAGCTTGCAAGCGGCGAGATGAACGGAACTATCACACCCGAAGAGTTTGAGAACATCACACTGGGTTCTCTGAGAAAAGCCGTTCAGGACGGCAACCTTGACGAAGGCTCCTTCCTCTGCGGCGCTATCGCAGGAATGGTAAACAAGATCGAGCCTGCAAAGGATATGATAGAGGAAATGTTCGCACAGGCAGAAAAGCTGCTTAATAAATAACATCTATTGATGGAGGACGAAAAAATGAAGAAATTGCTCATACCATTAACAATGCTAACAATGCTGCTCACAGGCTGCGGCGGTTCAGCTTCAGACAGCTCTTCCAAAGTGGCTGAAAGCACAGAGCCTCAGTCCGCCGCCGAAAGCGAGGTAAAAGAACCGAAAAGCATAAAACTTATGGCTTTTGGCGATTCTATAACAGAGGGCTTTACCTATAAGGGCGCATACCGTGAATCTCTGGCGAATAAGCTTGAAGAAAACGGACTTTCACAGTATGTTGATTTCGTCGGCAGAAAAAAGGGCGGCGATTGCTATGACAATCAGCATTGCGGCTATACAGGCTTTTCAATAGAGCCTCTGGAGGGAACTTCCGTAACAGGCGATTACCGCAGCGGACTTTCCGAAATGGTGGAAAAGCTTTTCCCGAAATATGAGCCCGACGTGGTAATGCTCCAGATAGGCACCAACGATATCCTGAGCCTTAACGAGCTTGATACCGCAGGCGACCGCCTTAAAAAACTGGTGGAGGACGTTCTTGACAGACTCCCCGAGGACGGTATGCTTTTCCTTGCCACAATACCCTATATGGACGCAAACGACAATACCTATATCTCCGCCGAGCATTTTACCGTAGAGTCAATGGATCAGTACGTTGACGACTATAACGCAAAGGTAAAAGCGCTTGTTGAGGAGGAAAAAGCCGCAGGCAGAAATATCGAGCTTGCTGACGTAAACAGCGTTCTTTCAAAGGAAGATCTTCAGGACGGAGTTCACCCCACTAAAGACGGCTATGAAAAGCTGGGTGAGTTCTGGTACGGAAAAATATCCGAGTTTATAAAAGGATAGATCAGGAGGACAAAAATGGCTACAGCAATCATTACAGGTTCATCAAGAGGAATAGGAGCGGCAATTGCGCTGCGGCTTGCAAAGGACGGCTTTGATATCGCACTTAACGACATCAGCGAGGCTATGTTTGAAAACAACGATATCATGGATAAGATCAAAGCCGAGGGCGTAGAGTGTGAAAAGTTCATCTGCGACGTTTCCGACCACGCCCAGTGCGAGCAGTTCGTCAAGGCGGTAAAAGCACGCTTCACAACAATAGACGTGCTTGTCAACAACGCAGGCATAACCCGTGACGGACTTATGGCAAGAATGTCAGAGGAGCAGTACGATACCGTTATCTCCGTAAATCAAAAGAGCGTTTTCAATATGACAAAGTTCGCAGGCTCTGTTATGATGCGCCAGAAGTCGGGAAGAATAATCAACCTCTCGTCAGTAGCAGGCGTTTACGGAAATCCCGGACAGATAAACTATTCGGCTTCCAAAGCAGCGATAATCGGCATGACCAAAACAGTGGCAAAGGAGCTTGGCTCAAGAGGCATCACCTGTAACGCAGTAGCCCCCGGCTTCATCAAAACGCCCATGACCGATAAGCTCACCGACGCACAGAGAGAAGCAATGATAAATCAGATAGCAATGAAGCGCTACGGCGAGGTAGAAGAAATAGCAGGAGTAGTGTCCTTTTTAGCCTCCAAAGACGCCAGCTACGTCACCGGTCAGGTAATCGAGATCTCCGGCGGACTGATGATGTGATAAACAATTGAAACAAGGGAGTGTTCAAATGAAAAGAGTAGTAATCACAGGTATGGGAACGGTAAATCCGCTGGGAAAAAGCGTTCCGGAGTTCTGGGAGAATATCAAAGCAAATAAGCTGGGAGTATCCTTTATAGATCAGTTCGACGCTTCCGACTTTCCGGTAAAGGTGGTCGGCGCCGTAAAGGACTTCGACAGCAGTAAGTATATTGATAAAAAAGAAGCAAAGAGAATGGACAGGTTCACCCAGTTCGCAGTTTGCGCTTCAATGGAAGCTCTTGAAGACTGCGGCTCTGACCTTAAAGACCTTGACCCGTTCAGAGTAGGCGTCGTTGTTGGCGTAGGTGTCGGCGGACTCAACCTTACATTCGACGAGGTGGCAAAGTTCGTTGAAAAGCCCGATAAGGTGTCCGTTTTCTTTATCCCAATGATGATAGGCAACATGGCGGCAGGAACAGTTTCCATGAGAACAGGCTTCAAGGGCGATAATTTCTGTACCACCACAGCCTGCGCTTCCGCCACCCATGCAATAGGCGAAGCCTACAGAAAGATCAAGGACGGCTATCTTGACGCCTGCCTGTGCGGCGGCGCAGAAGCTTGTATTTCAAGATTCTCACTCAGCGGCTTCAATAATATGAAGGCTCTTTCAAAAGCTACAGAGCTTGAAAACGCATCAACACCTTTCGACGCCGACAGACAGGGCTTTGTTCTGGGCGAAGGTTCGGGAGTACTGGTTCTTGAGGAGCTTGAACACGCAAAGGCAAGAGGCGCAAAGATCTATGCCGAGATATGCGGCTACGGCGCAACAGGCGACGCTTATCATATGACAAGCCCCTCACCTACGGGAGAGGCTGCCGCAAGAGCAATGAAGGATGCCTATACCGAAGCAGGTCTTGCTCCCGAAGAGGTAAACTATATCAACGCTCACGGTACTTCCACAGGACTTAACGATAAATACGAAACAACAGCCATAAAGCTTGCTCTTGGCGAGGAAGCCGCAAGAAAGACTGTCATCAATTCCACAAAGTCCATGATAGGACACCTTCTCGGCGCAGCAGGCGGAGTTGAAGCTATCGTTACCGCACTTTCTGTCAAGGACGGCTTTGTCCATAAAACACTGGGCTATAAAACACCCGACCCCGAGTGTGATCTGGACTATTGCGTTGAGGGCAACAGAGAAATGGAGATCAAGGGAGCACTTTCAAACTCTCTCGGCTTCGGCGGACATAACGCAACCATCTGTCTGAAAAAATATGTTGACTAAGGAGAACCTGTAATGAGTGATAAGATTTACGGTCAGTTTGACCTTGATACAATAGAAAAGCTTGCCGATATCGTAAACAAAAAAGATCTTGGCGAGATAACCATAACCGACGGAGATAAGGAGATCACCATTAAAGGCAAAAAGTGTCCTCCTCCGCCTGCAATGCCCATGATGCCAATGGGCGCAGCTCCCGTACAGACAGCAGCCGCTGCCGCTCCGGCAGCAGAAGCAGCTCCCGCTCCCACAGCTTCGGGCAAGCAGGTAAAGGCTCCTATAGTGGGAACCTTCTATGCCGCTCCGTCGCCTAACGATAAACCTTTCGTTACGGTAGGACAGCAGGTGAAAAAGGGCGATACCGTTTTCATTATCGAGTCAATGAAGGTAATGAGCGAGGTTCAGTCCGAGTTCGACGGCGTTGTCAAGGAGATACTTGTGTCCGACGGCGATCCGCTGGAGTTCGACCAGACGGTAATGATAATCGGCTAATAACGAGGAGAATTAAAATGGCAGTAGTTTTGAATAAAGAGCAGATCATGGAGATAATCCCCCACCGTGACCCGTTTCTTCTTATCGACGAGGTAAACGAGCTTGAGGTGGGCAAGAGAGTTGTCGCTACCAAGTATATCAAGGAGGACGACTTCTGGTTCAAGGGACATTTCCCCGATTATCCCGTAACACCGGGCGTTCTCATGGTAGAAATGTGCGCACAGGCAGGAGCGGTAGCTCTGCTTGCGCTGCCCGAAAACAAAGGGAAAATAGGCTTTTTCGGCGGAATAAACAACTGTAAGTTCCGTCAGCAGGTGCTTCCCGGCGACACTCTCCATATCGAGGTTGAGATAATCAAGGTCAAAGGACCTATCGGCGTAGGACAGGCTCTTGCTACCGTAAACGGCAAAAAAGCCGTATCCGCCGAGATAACTTTTGCAATAAAGTAAGAGCGTATATCCACAGACAGCAGGGGGGGACTTTTATGGCAAAGCTTGAACATTCCAAAATGCCGCTGTATATTTCAGCAGTGCTGGTCTTGATCGGTATTATCGGACATACCGTGGGCGCAGTTGTCGATGCTTATGATATGGCGAAATATTATGAAAAATATTCGCTTGAATATAAAATAGTATACTTTGCAGTAGACTGGCTGGGGCGATGGATATGGGATTGTTTTTTAAACCCTTTGTGGTGTCTGCCAACTGCCGCATTCCTGTTTCAGATAGTGTGGCTTGTCAATTACATAGTCCGCCGAAGGTCTGCTAAAAAGTATGCAGAACCCGAGCAGCAGGAAAAATCGGAGAGAAAGTCAAAAAAGATACTGTTTGTAATATCCTTTACACCGATAGTTTTGATAGCTTTTTACAGCGTTTATTGCTTTTTTAACGGTTTCGACGCAGGCTTGCTTGGAAGCTGTACGGTTTACGGCGCAGAGGCACTTGGCAGCGCATTTGTCTGGACGTGTCTGGAGTTTACGGTGATACCCGTACTTCCCCTTATGATGATATGGCAGATATTCTGTATAATTGGTTTCATCCGCAAAAAAAATAAAAATAGTGAGGCATAATATATGTTCAAAAAAGTTCTGATTGCAAACAGAGGCGAGATAGCCGTCCGCATTATCCGTGCCTGCCGAGAGCTTGGCATACATACCGTTGCGGTCTATTCCACAGCCGATAAAAACGCCCTCCATGCGCAGATAGCCGACGAGGCGGTGTGCATAGGTCCTGCCGCAAGCAAGGACAGCTACCTTAATATGAGAGCGATAATCTCGGCGTGTGAGATAACGGGAGCCGACGCCATACACCCCGGCTTCGGATTTCTTTCTGAAAATCCGTCCTTTGCCAAAACCTGCGAAAAGTGCGGAATAACCTTTATCGGACCCAGAGCCCACAGCATCGAAATGCTGGGAGATAAGGCTCAGGCAAAGGAGACCATGAAGGAAGCGGGCGTTCCCGTAATAATGGGCTCAGACGGAGCAATATCAAATGTAGACGCAGCCCATTCGCTGGCAAATCAGCTTGGCTACCCCGTTATGGTAAAGGCTTCGGCAGGCGGCGGCGGAAGAGGTATAAGAATAGTCCGCTCCGACGACGAGCTTGAAGCTCAGATGACCGCCGCAAGACAGGAGGCTCTTGCCTGCTTCGGCAACGACGAGATATATATCGAGAAATTCATCGAAAACCCAAAGCATATAGAGATACAGATACTTGCCGATAATTACGGCGACGTTATCTATCTTGGCGAAAGAGACTGCTCAATGCAGAGAAGAAATCAGAAGGTGCTTGAAGAAGCCCCGTCGCCTATCATGACCCAAGAGCTGAGAAAGAAAATGGGCGAGGCGGCAGTAAAGGCAGCAAAGGTCTGCGGCTACCGCAACGCAGGAACAATAGAGTTCCTTGTTGACAATAAGGGCAGCTTCTACTTTATGGAGATGAATACCCGTATTCAGGTGGAGCATCCCATAACCGAAGCGGTAACAGGCATAGACCTTGTTAAGCAGCAGCTTCTTATCGCAGGCGGCGAGCGCCTTTCTATCAAGCAGGAGGACGTAAAGATAACAGGCCATGCCATAGAGTGCCGTATCAATGCCGAAAATCCGTCTCAGGGCTTCAGACCCTCTCCCGGAACAATAAATTCTCTCTATATCCCCGGCGGACCGGGAATAAGAGTAGATACCGCCGCATATCAGGGCTATGAGATAACCCCCTATTATGACAGCATGATAGGCAAGCTTATCGTCCACGGCGCAGACAGAAACGAGGCGATAGCCAAAATGCAGTGGGCGCTTGCCGAGTTTATCGTTGACGGCGTGTCAACAAATATCGACTTCCAGCTGAAGCTTATCAGAACAGAAGCTTTCCTGAAAGGCGATTACGATAACGGCTACCTTAACCGTACCGAGATTTTGTAGAAAGGGGACAGTTTAAATGCTGGAGGATCTGTTTTCGGTCGTAAAGACCCGATTCAACGGCGAGCCTAAAAACGACGAGCCGAAGAAGAGCAAAACCGATATTCCCAAGGGACTGCTTTTTAAATGTCCCAGATGTTCAAGCGTTACCTTTATCGAGGACTTCCAGAACAACGGAAAGGTTTGCCCCAACTGTAACTATCATTCAAGACTTTCCGCAAGAGAAAGAATCGATATCACCATAGACAAGGGCAGCCTTCAGGAGTTCGACGCCGATATGGTGTCCAAGAACCCCATTGATTTCCCCGACTATGAGGAAAAGCAGAAAGCGCTGAGAGCCAAAACGGGTCTTAAAGACGCCGTTATTACAGGCAGAGCTAAAATAAGAGGCGAGGATATCGTCATAATCGTTATGGACTCCAACTTTATGATGGCTTCAATGGGCAGCGTAGTGGGAGAAAAAATAACACGAGCTATCGAGTATGCTACCGAGAATAAGCTGCCGGTCATCGCATTCACCGCTTCGGGCGGAGCAAGAATGCAGGAGGGCATAGTTTCCCTTATGCAAATGGCAAAGACCAGCGGAGCAGTAGCCCGCCATAACGAGGCAGGACAGCTCTATATATCGGTAATGACCGACCCCACAACAGGCGGAGTAACAGCTTCCTTTGCGTCGCTTGGCGATATCATCATAGCCGAGCCGAAGGTGCTTATCGGCTTTGCAGGCAGACGAGTTATCGAGGGAACCATAAAGCAGAAGCTCCCCGATGAGTTCCAGTCGGCAGAGTTCATGCTTGAAGCAGGCTTTGTGGATATGATAGTGGAGCGTAAGAAAATGAGAAGAACTCTTGCTCATCTTATAAAGCTCCATAAACCAAAGGAGGGCGGTTTCGATGAATGATCTTACGGCAAGCCAGAGGCTTGATATCATCCGCCATAAGGGAAGACCCACCGTCAGAGATTATATCCCTCTGATATTCGACGATTTCTTTGAAATGCACGGCGACCGCTATTACGGCGACGACGGAGCTATCCTCGGAGGAGTATGCTCTTTCAGAGGACTGCCCGTAACGGTGATAGCCCAGGTCAAGGGAAGAGACCTTGCGGAAAATAAAGACTGCAATTTCGGAATGCCCCACCCCGAGGGCTACAGAAAAGCGCTGAGACTTGCAAAGCAGGCTGAAAAATTCCACCGCCCCGTTATCTGTTTAGTTGATACTTCGGGAGCCTTCTGCGGAGTAGAAGCCGAAAAAAGAGGTCAGGGCGAAGCGATAGCAAAAAACCTCATGGAGTTCATGACCCTTAAAACACCTGTGATATCAATAATCCTGGGCGAGGGCGGCTCAGGCGGAGCACTTGCAATGGCAGTGTGCGACGAGCTTGCAATGCTTGAAAACGCTATCTATTCGGTCATCTCACCCAGAGGCTTTGCTTCTATCCTATGGAAGGACGCTGCAAGAGAGCGGGAAGCCTGCGATATAATGAAGATAACGGCAGAGGATCTGGTTCGCCTGAAAGTGTGCGACCGCATAATCGAAGAGCCTGCCGGAGGAGCGCATAACGACTGCGAGCAGACCGCCGAAAATATATCCGATTATATTTTTGAAGCTTTGCAAAGAAAATTGAAAAAAAGTCTTGACGAATTGCTCAATGAACGTTATAATAAGTTTAGAATAGTAGGAGAGTTTGAAGAGAACGGCAATTGCGGCGATGGAAATTGAGCTGCTGCCGCTTTGACGTCCCGACTATTAAAAGGCTAACGCCGAAGTTTATTTCCGAAAAGAATGGAGGGTACTTTAATGGTATTTGAAAAGGTTCGTGATATCGTAGCTGAGCAGCTTGATGTTGATGCTGAAGAGATCACTATGGAGTCATCTATCGTTGACGACCTTGGCGCAGATTCACTCGACGTTGTAGACCTCGTAATGTCTATCGAAGAGGAGTTTGATGTTGAGATCCCCGATGAGGATGTTGAGAACATCAAGACAGTTGGCGACATTGTCAAGTATGTTGAATCCGCTTCAAACGAAGACTAATTGATGTTGATGAATAGCCCTTGCCCCAAGGCAGGGGTTTATTTTTTGCTCGGTGAAGTTTACAATTTGTTCACAAGAAAATTCACCTCAAAAAAGTATTATAAATGAAAACGAACAGCTGAGCGTTTCAAAAAACCAATTGTCAATTGTCAACTGTCAATTGAAAGGGGGGACTGTGTATGACAAAAGAAAAGACCGAGACCGCATTCGGCTTGTATGCCGATATGGTCTATCGTATATGCTTTATGTATTTCAAAAACAGTCCTCACGATATCGAGGACGCCGTGTCCTCGGTGTTCATGAAATATCTTGAGCACGATTCGCCCTTTGAAAACAGCGAGCACGAAAAAGCGTGGCTGATAACAACAGCGCAGAATACCTGCCGCTCCGCCCTGAGACATTGGTGGAGAAAAAAGACCGTCAGCCTTGATGAAAGCCCTGAGCTTTCCTCACCCGACAGCCCGCCATTTGAAATAAGCCAGTTGCTGTCGGCAGTGCTTGCATTACCCGAAAAGCAGCGAACCGCCGTTTACCTCTATTATTATGAGGACTATACCGCAGAGCAGATAGCAAAGATGTATTACGTCAGTACAAATACAGTCTACGGCTGGCTTGCAAAGGGGCGCAAAAGGCTGAAAAAATCCCTGAACAGAGACGTGCTGTGATGTTTCATACATAAGACCAACAACAAAACGGAAAGCGAGGTCGAACTTTATGAGCAGAAGAATAATAGAAGAAGAAAAAAGCAGCGAGCTGAAAACCGAGTTTGACAAGATCGCAATGCCCGAGGCTTCAAAGCGCAGAGTGCTAAAAAAGCTGGAAAGCCAAGCCCCCAAAAGCCAACCGCTGCCCGATAACCTTGTGCCTGACGAAAAGAGAGAAAAAATAAAGGTCAGCACAGCAGGCAGATTTGTTTCGGCTGCGGCAGCAGTAGCCATGTGTATTGCAGGAATAGGAGTAATGTACAGCATAGATAAAAACTCCAAAAGCGACCCTACGGCAAAACCCTCTCAGGCGTCGTCGGCAAGAACCTCCGATACCTCTTCGGAGCAGACCGACAGCAGTTATTCATGGGGCGGAGCAAAGCTTGAAAACGACGCCGCCCTCTACCCCGATGAAGTGTATACAAACGTGAAGTTTAATGATCTGAGCCTGTCTCATTCTGATAATACCGAGAAGATAGTGTATGACAATACGGTCAGAAACGGAGCAGTTTACTATATCATGTCAGAGGAGTTTATTTATGAGCCAAATGATAACGATGAGATAAAAACTATTGCCGTATACCGAAATAATGACGGCGCTGTGAAAATGACCAATGAATTGTATGTAAAGGATCATTATGATGTATTGGCAGGCTTCTCAGAAAACGGCGCATATATAATATCTAAGCCCGAGTTTGAGCAAGGCTATACACTGAATTGTTACAACTGGAACATGAACCTGGTGCTGTCGGCAGACCTTAGCGGACTCGAACACTTGATAGCCGGAGATATCATCAGTAATTACGCTGCGGTATTCACAGACGGCTTTGACTCAATGTGGCTGTATAACAGTGCAGACAATGAGGATAATATCATCTATGAGGTCATATTCAGTGACTCGTCGGGAACAGGCGTGACCACGCAATTTGCAGAACACCGCATAAATAACCTGCAAAAAGAGCTTGGATGTATCGTACCTGCATCGGACGGCACAATATACTATTACGCTTCAACAGATATTGATTACAGCAAATCATATTACGCTACAAATAATATGACCTATGACTGTGAGATAGGAACTCTCAGCTTCTCCGAGGACGGCGAAGTGTACGCACAGCAGATAATTGAAGATACCATTGCCCCCGGCAGCTTCTACGGACCGTTCGGCTATAACATAATAGGCTGCGATAAAAACGGCGCCGCATATGTAAGCATTGACGGACTTGAAAACGGCAAAATAAGTATATATAAGATCAAAGACGGCGAAAAAACGCTTGTAAAGAATTTTGAAGACCCCAATGACAGTAAACAATCAGTTTTTAAAGTAACCGATTCAGAGTTTCTGTTAAGAACCGTATACGGAGAGCAGTGGTATCCACTTTGCGTGGAGATATATTCTATTGCCGACGGAAGCCTTGTAAACAGCTTTAGCTTTGCACGCAACTTCGCATACGCCGGTTTGAGTGTGTATATCGACAACAATACAAATAAGCTTTATTGCCAGAACGGTTCTTTAAGATGCTACGTTTTCGATATCTATAACAGCCGCCCCATCTATGATACTTCTTCCGAGCAGCAGTAAAAACGAAATTTAAAAAACCCCATATGACCTATTGATATCAGGCGGATACCGCAAATACCTGCGGTGTCCGCCTCCCCTTTTTAAAAGTTAAAGTTTAGGGTCAAGCCCTTTTTAAAGGGCTTGCGGGTAAAATTCTTCCTCGACAAGCTCGTAAGAATTTGGGCAGAGCCCTAAGCGGAGTTTGAGGCAGAGCCTCATTCGGCGAAGCCGACAAGCCACCGCAAAACGCATGATATCCGCCCACAAACGCATTTTCCCCGGCTTTTTTTGTATTTTGGCTTAAATGCTATTGACAAATAGGTAAAAATGATGTACAATAACGTAAATGATATTTACATGACGTAATACCATTGCAATCGGCAGTATAATGTGCTATAATTGTATTGCCGAATTTACGGCAGAAGCCGAAATAAAAGAAAGGATAGGGGATAATATGAGTACCGAAACTCAGAATGTGCTTGAAGTCAGAGGACTTTCCAAGCAGTACAAAAAAGGCGTCTATGCCTCCCACGACGTCAGCTTCGACGTGCATAAGGGCGAGATATTCGCTCTTATCGGACCAAACGGAGCAGGCAAGACAACAACCATACGAATGATAGCAACTCTGCTTAAAGCCACAGAGGGCGACGCAGTAGTTGCAGGTCATAGTATTCTTACCGAACCGCAGCAGGTGAGAGAGAATATCACATACCTGCCCGACGAGGCAGGAGCCTATAAGACTATGACAGGCAGAAAGTATCTTGAATTTATGGCAGGCATCTATGCAAAAGATAAAGCCACAGCCGACGAGTATGTTAAAAACGGCTCCGAAATATGCGAGCTGGGCGACCGCCTTAACGATAAGATAGGCAGCTATTCAAGAGGTATGATAAGAAAGCTGCTGCTTGCAAGAGCCATAATGTCAAAGCCGGCATTAGCCATATTCGACGAGCCAACTTCGGGACTTGATATCATAAACGCCCTCGAAATAAGACGTATGATAAAAAATCTCGCCGCACAGGGCATGAGCTTTCTGCTTTCCTCCCATAATATGCTGGAGATTGAGTATGTCTCCGACCGTGTGGGAATAATCGCAAAGGGCAGACTGCTGGAGGTAGGCACCCCCGCAGAGCTTATCGAAAAATATAAAGCCCAGAACCTTGAAGAAGTTTTTGAAAGGGTGGTGACAGAAAATGAGATTTCTTAATCTTCTCAGAAAAGAGCTGAGGGAGATGCTTACCCCCCAGACTATCATTACCCTTGTCATAATGGTCGCCCTCCTCTCCGCAGCAGGCGAAGCAATGAGCGGCGCAATGGAAGACGTCAAGGAGGAAAGCTCCAAAATAACAATATGCGACCAGGACGATACCGAGTTTACAAGATCGGTCATCGACCTTATGAAAAACCCCGCAGACGGCGTTGAAAACGACGTCACCATAGTCACCCTCGAAAGCGACGACTATACCAAAGAGCTTGACAGACTTGATAAGAAAAGCGTCGTTATAATCCCAAAGGGCTTTACCGAGCAGGTGGATAAGGGCGAGCAGGCTGAAACAAAATTCGTCAGCAAAATGACCTCTCTTTCCACCATGTCAAATATCTCAACAGGCTCGGATACAGCTCTTTCGCTTATCGAAGCAGCAGTAAAATCCGCCCTCTATACCGATAAGGTCTCCAGAGGACAGCTTACCGACGCCGAGGTAGCTCAGATAGAGTCGCCCGTCACCATAAGCGAAACTACCGTAGTTGGCGAAAAATCAGCAGATATCTCCGCAATGATACTTTATTCAATGTGCCAGATGCAGGGAATGTTCGTGCCTATCATCGTGTTCCTGCTTATCATGTATTCGTCGCAGATGATACTTAATGCAGTTTCCACCGAAAAGCTTGACAAGACCCTGGAAACGCTGCTCTCCGCACCCGTTTCAAGACTTGCTGTGCTCAGCTCAAAAATGCTTGCAGCCGCAATAGTAGCCGCACTTTACGCAGTAGTCTTCATGTTCGGTATGGATAATATGATGTCGGGACTTGAAATGGGAGATACCTCCGAGTACGCAGGCATCGCCGCCGACCTTGGACTTTCCCTCTCAGCAGGACAGTATGTGCTTGTTGGACTCCAGATGTTCACTACAATACTTATCGCACTCTCCATATCTCTCGTGCTGGGCGCTCTCGCCAAGGACGCAAAATCGGGACAGACACTTATCCTCCCCATTATGCTTACAGCTATGATACCATATATGCTGTCACTTTTCCTTGACATCAAGACCCTTTCGCCCGTGTTCAGATATATCGTCTATGCGATACCGTTCACCCATACCTTTATGGCTTCGGAGAACGTAATGTTCGGAAATATGACAGTCTATTGGGGCGGACTTGCCTACCAGCTGATAGTACTTGTTGTCTGCATGACCTTTGCGATCAGAGTGTTCACCAGCGATAAGATCTTCACCATGACACTCAGCTTCGGCGAGAAGAAAAATAAAACAGCTAAAAAAGGTCTGTTCGCAAAGAAATAAATCCAAATAAAGAAAGGAGAAGCTCCCTTTTGGCAAGAACAAAAATTAAAGTTTAGGGTCAAGCCCTTTTTAAAGGGCTTGCGAGGGGTCAAGGGGGCGAGGAGCCCCCTTGCAGGGTATGGGACAGAGTCCCATTCGGCGAAGCCGACAAGGCACTGCGCAAAAGCATAAAAAAAGCAGTACCCCGTACTCTCAGAAAACTATGGGGAACCCACAAAACCGCAGTGCCGAAAACCTATCCTCCAGCATAAACAGGAAGAAGAGCAAAGTCTTCGCAGAAGACTTTGCAATTTCTTCCGTCCAAAGAAGCCGAAACTGTAGCATCCACACCGCCATTCATGCAGATAATAAGCCTAAATTAAGGGAGTCTGAAATAAAATGAAAAATCATAAATCAAAAATCCTAAGCGTCATCTGCGTAGCCGCCATGCTGCTTTCAGCCTGCGGTAAGTCGGAATCATCATCAAAAAGCGATTCATCATCAAGTACGGCAACAGCCGCACCAAAGGTAACACTTCCACCCGACAGTCAGGAGGAAAGCTCCGCTGCCGATGAATCTTCCACCGCAGATAGCCAAACCGAACAGCAGTCGGATATCACACCGCTCATGTGGGAGGTGGTCTCACCCGACGGAACAAAGGTGACAATGATGGGCTCAATGCACGCCCTTAAAGACGAAGCCTATCCCTTGCCCGACCGTGTAATGAACGCCTATGAAAGTGCGGATATCCTTGCCGTGGAGTGCGATATCACTACCGTTTCAAGTAATTTCGCAGTCCAGCTCAAACAGCTGCGGAATATGTACTATAAGGACGGCACTACCATAAAAGACCACCTGCCCGAGGAGGTCTATAACGGCGTAAAAGAGTTCGTGGAAGCCTGCGGAATGAATATCGAAGGCTTTGAAACGTTCCAGCTGTGGGCGCTTTCCTCCAATATGGAGCTTCTCGCCGCTAGGCAGTCATCCATAAATTCAAATAACGGAATAGACCAGTATCTCCTCGACGAAGCCCACGAGGACGGCAAGGAAATATACGAGGTGGAGTCGGTGGAGTTCCAGTGCGACCTGCTGATGAACCTCCCCGAGGAAACCTATCAGGCAATACTTTCATCCTATAGCGCCGAAACCAAGGACGATATGGTGCAGGAGCTTGAAGATACCTATGAAGCGTGGGCAGAGGGCGATTATGATTTCTTCGCCGACAGTAACGATATGGAGCAGGCAATAAAAGAAGCCGAGGAAGCCGGCACACCTCTCACCGAAGACGAAATAGAGATGTTGACCGACTATAATCAGCAGCTGCTCTACAACCGTAATATAACCATGAAAAATGCAGTAGAAACGCTTCTTGACGGAGATAAGGACGTTTTCTATGTGGTGGGTCTTGCCCACTTCGCAGGCGACGGCGGAATAATCGACCTGCTTGAAAAGGACGGCTATACCGTAACCCAAATCTGATCCAAAGACGGAGCTCTGAGTGCAGCAAACAGCGTAAATGCGCCGTTTGAATAAACCTCAGAAGCTCCGTCTTTTTTGCCGATAAGTGATAAGAAAATTAAACCTTTTGTAACCTGACAGCAAAAAACCTTGAAAAGAGCATAAGAAAACAGTCGTATTTTTTGTACACAAACCCACCTGTGAAAATTACAAATCAGTAACAAATAAGAGTAAAAAAACGTACAGTTGTTGAAAGATCAAAAAGTTTTCAACTTTCTATAGGGAAAAAACATAGAGTTTTAAACAGTTTCAACATAGTTTTCAACAGAAATGAAAAGAGAGAGCATAAGTTTTCAACTGTCCAAATAATCACCCGTTACCGTTTTGTAATCAAACTGTCACCGATTGAAATAAATAAAAAAGCGTCGCAGACATTAAAAAGCGGGGGTGCAGCGTACAAGACCGCTGCCGAGGTTCTTAGGGCGAGGAGCCCTAAGCGGGTCAAGGGCAGAGCCCTTGCGGAAAAAGTCTTACTCGACAAGCTCGTAAGACTTGGAGGCAGAGCCTCAATCGGCGAAGCCGACAAGGCACTGCGCAAAAATCAAAATAGAAGCAGAAACCTGCGCCAATCAAGAAACCATAACAGAACAAAAAACGCAGTGCCGAAGAAACTTTCGCCGTCACAAACAGGAAAGAGCAAAGGCTTCGCAGAAGGCTTTGCGATTTTCCGTTCGCAGAAGCAGGAGCGAGGGGCGGAAAATGTAGGGGACGGCGTCCTCGACGTCCCTTTCCCGACGAAGAGTCGACACATATAGACCTGTTTCCCTGTGAATTTTCAGATGACACAACAGGCGAGAACAAACGGGCGAACGAAGTTCGCCCCTACAAACTAACGCCAGCCATATCACTACCGCTTGACACAATTTCAATGCACAACATCAAAGCTCAATTATGACATTAACCTCACATTTTCGCCTGAAACTAATGTAGACCACTGTTCGCCGTAGGGGCGAACTTCGTTAGCCCGTAAACCCCATTCGCCCCAACATTCCGATAATCCACAAGCATCTCCCCTCCGCACCGTAACAACCAAACCCCATATATGCATAAAGCAACATGAAAACACCGTGTCTGTAAATAAACGCAGTTTGGGCGAACATAGTTCGCCCATAAAGATGTCGCCCAATTCAGATAATTCTGTGTCTACCATAAGCGAAAATGTAGGTGCTGTCGTCCCCGATAGCCCGTAAACGTGCAGAACGTACCATTCAATTGACAATTGACAATTAAAGCGTCCGCTTGTACCAAAAGAACCGCCAATTCCTGTTCGGGCGAACACAGTTCGCCCCTACAAACTAACGCCTACCATTTCCCCCTTACTTGACACAATTTCAATTCACAATTAGCGTGTTGACTCTCATATTTCGCCTGAAACAAATGTAGACCACCAAAATCCCGTCACCTTTCGCCCGTCTTATTCGCCCGAAACCCCTGTCGCTTGATTCCAAAATTCTGTGCCCACCATAAGCGAAAATGTAGCGGCTGTCGTCCCCGACAGCCCGTATTTAAATGGAATGGGGCGATATGGGCATGATTCGTTCGCCCCCCCCTGTCCGCCGCACCCCACATCATCTCGCCCCCACCCCCTGCCGAAAAATGTCGCCGCCCCGCCCCCCTAAAAAAGGGTTGACAATGAGCCCTGAGTTTGGTATAATATAAGATGTATTTTTGTAACTGCAAGTAGTTGACAGCTGCGTTTTCTTTTGAAGCCTAAGAGCCTAATGTGAGAAAATATGCGCTGTACGATGATATTATTGAAGGTGGAATGAAAGAAATGGGACTTGTCGAAGCGATCTTCGGAAATTATTCAAAAAAAGAGCTTAAAAGAATAGAGCCGATAAAAAATAAGGTGCTTGAGCTTGAGGAAAAGTATCAGGCAATGGACGACCATGAGCTTAAACAGCAGACTCAGATAATGAAGGATAAAATAAACGACGGACTCGGTACGCTGGACGACGTGCTGCCCGACGCCTTGGCAGTCTGCCGTGAAGCCGCATACAGAGTTTTGGGCAAAAAACCTTACCCCGTCCAGATAATCGGAGCTATCGTCCTCCATCAGGGAAGAATAGCCGAAATGAAAACAGGTGAAGGTAAAACACTCGTTGCCTGCCTCGCCGCATATGCAAATTCGCTTAACGGAAAAGGCGTCCATGTCGTTACAGTAAACGACTATCTTGCTAAATTCCAGGCGGAGGAAATGGGTAAGGTGTTCAGATTTCTCGGACAGTCTATCGGCGTAGTCCTCGCCGGTATGGATAAGGAGTCTAAGAGAAAAGCATATAACGCCGATATTACATACGGTACAAATAACGAGTTCGGCTTCGATTACCTCCGTGATAATATGGTAATCTATAAAAAGGATAAGGTCCAGAGAGAACACGCATTCGCTATCGTGGACGAGGTTGACTCTATCCTCATAGACGAGGCAAGAACTCCTCTTATCATTTCGGGTCAGGGCGATAAGTCTACCGAGCTTTATCAGCTGGCAGACAGATTTGCTAAGACCCTTAAACCCGTTACCGTCGTTGAAATGGACGATAAAGCCGATAACGACGCCCTGGACGGCGACTATATCGTTGACGAAAAGGCAAGAACGGCTACCCTTACTAAATCGGGCGTTAAAAAAGCAGAAAGAGCTTTCAACGTCGTTAACCTTATGGACGCAGATAATATGACCCTGCTCCACCATATCAATCAGGCTATCAAAGCTAACGGTACTATGAGAAAGGATATCGACTACGTCGTTAAGGACGGCGAGGTTCTTATCGTTGACGAGTTTACCGGAAGAATCATGATAGGCAGACGTTTTAACGACGGACTCCACCAGGCTATCGAGGCTAAGGAGGGCGTTAAGGTAAACAGAGAGTCAAAAACGATAGCTAC